>DATFXD010000142.1:0-3617 GCA_035258605.1 Hyphomicrobiaceae bacterium
ACGACCGTCGGCTCGGCGCCGCCGAGGGCCTCGCGCAGCGCTGGTCCGATTTGTTCGACACGCTCGACGCGGATGCCGCGGCAACCTATGGCGCGCGCAATGGCGGCGAAGTCCATGTCGGCGAACGTGCTTGCAATTGGCCGGTTGCCCTGGCCGTGCTTGACCCAACCGAGCGCGCTATTGTTCAGCACGACGGTGACGATGGGAATTTTCTCGTCGCGCGCCGTCATCAGCCCGTTGATGGCCATTGAGAAGCCACCGTCGCCCGTCACTGCGATTACCTGGCGCCGCGGAAATACCAGCTTGCCTGCCAGCGCCGCCGGGACCGCGTAGCCCATGGCACCGATCCCGGGCATGAGCAAGGTGCCCGGGGCCTTGGTCTGGAAGTAGTGCGTCATGAACAACCGGTTCTCGCCCGCGTCGCACGTAAAAAGTGCATCGGGCGCCGTCGCTCTCAGGATCTCGGCAAACAGGCGCTGCGGCATCGCCGGCACCTCGTCCGAGGTGTACCCGGGATCGCTGAAGAAACCATGCTTCTCGCGCGCCGCTTCGACGGCACCCTTCCGTGCAGCCAGCAACTCCGCGCTCGGCACACCATTGGCACTGATGGCGTCGGCGAGTTGTCCGATAGCCAGCCCGGCATCGCCAATGATGGCGACCTCGCATGGGAAGGCCCAGCTTGCATTCTTGGGCTCCACATCGACCTGCAGCAGCGTTTGCCGAGTCGGATCGATAAGCGCCGGGTTCTCGTTGGCGGTATCGGCCGGCCCGAGTCTCGAGCCGATCGCGAGCACGACATCGGCTTCGCCGATCACCGCGTTTGCCGTCGCCTGGCCGAAGGTGCCGCACACGCCGAGTGCCAATGAATGCGTCTCGGCGAACGTGCCCTTACCGGAGGCCGTGGTAGCCACGGGTGCAGCGATCAGTTCCGCCAGCGCCTGCAGCTCGGCATAGGCGCCCGCGATGCGCACGCCGTTGCCTGCGATGATGACTGGCCGCGTGGCGGCAAGCAGCACCTTGGCCGCGGCGGCAACGTCGTGCGGATCGGCGGGCATCCGTTTCGGCAAATAGGCCTTCGTTGCATACAGGAACGGTCGTTTGCCAGGATCGATCGGCTCTTTGAACACACGTGAGTGATAGAGCACGCCCACCGGACCGCGCTCGCCGCTGAGCGCATGTTTGATGGCGAGCTGAGTTGCCATGACGGCCTCGACGGGCTCGGTGACGACAAACGTCTGTTTGGTAACCCCGTCGAGTGCTGTGCGCGTGTCAGCGCCGCCGTAGTCCCCGCTACCGCTTTGGTAGGGTGAGTGCTTAGAGAACGGCGAGACGTCGGAGAAGTCGGTCAGCAGCAGCATCGGCGAGCTGCCGAGATGTGCCTCGAGCGTGCCAAGGAGCCCGTTGGCAAGCATGAAGATGCCTTGGCCAATGGCAACGCCCGGCTTACCGGTGAGGCGCCCATACACCTCGGCCATGACACTGGCAAGCTGCTCATGGCGCACGAGCACCGAGCGGATGGTGTCCTGATGGTCGTAGAGTGCGTCGTAGACGCGGCCCATATTGCCACCGGCGATGCCGAACACCATGTCGATGCCGGCTTCCTCCAGCACGCGGACAATGCCCTCCGCCGCCCGCGTCTCCGCATTTAACAGCTTGCCTGTCATGGTTCGTCAGCTCCCGATATGTGGCTACGTCTGTCGGCGCGGATCGAGCCATTTACCTGCAGCCTAGGTCGCATGACGATGCACCACAAGCCGAGATACCCCTCGCTCGGCCGGCCGCCGACCTAGTCGGGAATGATGCCGCCGTCCACATTGTAGGACTGGCCGGTGATGTTGCGCGCGCCGGGCGACGCCAGGAACACGACCATCGCCGCGATGTCTTCGGGGTCGTTGACGCGTTGCAGCGGGATGACGGCGTTGCGCCTTTGCTCCATGACGTCCACTGTCAGGCCTTCCTGCGCAGCACGCGCGCGAAGGTTGGCCTCGGACAGCGCCGTGCGCGTCACGCCGGGGCAAATGGCATTGACGTTAATGTTGTGGGCCCCGAGTTGCTGAGCTGCCGTCCTGGTCAGGCTGATAACGGCGCCTTTGCTGGCAGCATAGGCGATATTAGAGGTGCCGATGTAGCCTTTACCGGCAATGGAGGCAATGTTGATAATGCGTCCGCTCTTGCGCGGAATCATCGTCCGGGCGACCATTTGCAGGCAGAAGAACACGCCCTTCGCGTTCACGCGATGGATGCGGTCCCAATCGGCCTCCGTAACATCCATGATATAGGCACGCCGCGTAACGCCCGCATTGTTGACGAGGATGTCGATGTGCCCGTAGTCGGCGACCGTGCGATCGACCATCCGCTGGATGTCTGGAATGCTGCCGACGTCAGCTGCGATGCCCAGCGCGCGATGCTGGTGGACAGCCAGCGACTGTGCCACTTGCTCGGCGCGCGCGCCGTCGAGATCGACGGCGACCACGATGGCTCCAGCTTCGGCAAGCGCCTTGGCGGCGGCTGCGCCGATCCCCTGGCCGGCACCAGTTACGACGGCCACTTGATCCTGCAGCGTCATGACGTGGGTCTCCTCCGGTGACGACCAGAGGTTAGGTGCGGCTCCGAGCCAGCACAAGCCCGGTGAGGGTGCGCTTCACCACCGGCCTGCGCCGTCGGTCACGTCATGATGCCGGACGCCCGGCGGGATCGGCCATCTGCCTGTCAGTCCAGCTCGCATCACGGTGCGAAGCGCTTCTCGGTTCTCGATATTTTGCCCTGGATTGATTGAACCGGTGCCACGCAATACCATGCGAGCAACTCTCTCCATCCCCGAGCCAGCATGGGCGCTATCGGGCAACCCCTCCGTCGCAAGGAGGACGTTCGCTTACTCACCGGCAAAGGCCGCTTCAGCGACGATTTCTTCGTTGCGGGGCAGGTCTACGCCGCGATGGTTCGCTCGCCCCATCCTCACGCGCGGATCGTGCGCGCCAATGCGATGCCGGCCCGTTCCATGCCGGGTGTGTTGGGTGTATTCAGCGGAGCGGACTGCCTCGCCGACCACCTTGGCCCGATCCCGCACAGCCCCGTTCCTTCGACCAGATACGACATGAAGCTGACCGCCCCGGGCGGCGGCAAGATCTTCATCGGGCCGCACCTGCTGCTGCCCGTCGATAAGGCGCGCCACGTCGGCGAGGCCGTTGCCATGGTTGTGGCCGAGACCCTATCTGCGGCGCTTGATGCGGCCGAGGCCGTAGAGATCGACTACGAAGTATTACCCTGGAATACCGATTCACAGCTGGCGCTGGCGGGCGGGGCTGCGCCAGTGTGGGACGAGGTCCCGGACAATGTGCTCGTGAGCACGATGTTCGGCGATGCAATCGCAACCGATCGTGCGTTCGCCGCCGCCAACCATGTGGTCCAAGCGGATTTCCGCATCGGCCGCGTGACCGCGGTACCGATCGAACCGCGGGCCGCTCTGGCGTACTACGACCCGACAACGGGAAGATACACGCTCTATGCCGGGAGCGGCGGCGCCGTCCGCCAGAAGCATGAGCTCGCTTCGACGCTTGGGATTGCGCCGGATCAATTGAGGGTACTCTCCCTCGATGTCGGCGGTAACTTCGGATCAA
>DATFXD010000143.1:0-12075 GCA_035258605.1 Hyphomicrobiaceae bacterium
ATCGCCTGGGCATCACGGTTTGCGGGCGAGAAAGTCCCGCGTCAGGGCCAGGAACTCATCGAGCCGGTCGTGATGCACCCAGTGCCCCGCTTTGGCGATGGTCACGATTCCCGCCGTGGCGAAGGCCTGTGCTCGGCCATCGTCGGCGGGATTGGAGGCCCAGCTCTCTTTGCCATAGACGAGCAGGGTCGGGCAGCTGATGCGGCGCCACAGGGTCTCGATATCTGTGCTGCGCATGTCGTAAGGGGGCCAGGAGCGCACGTAGTTGTCGAACTTCCAGCTGTAGGTGCCGTCCTCATTCTGGTTGACGCCATGCACGGTGAGATGGCGGGCCTGCTCCGGGGAGAGGTGGGTGTTCTCCTCCTGCATGCGTTTGAGGGCGTCCTCGATCGAGGCGTAGCGCCGGGCCAGCCTGCCGGACAGCGAACGCTGCTCGGCGATCCAATCGCGCAGGCGATCCGGGAACGGCTTGGCCTGGCGCTCGCGCAGCATTTTCGGGCTGGGTCCAAGCCCCTCGATGGCGATCAGCTTGCTGACGCTCTCGGGGTAAAGGCCGGTGTAGCGCAGCGCGATGTTGCCGCCCAGCGAATGTCCGATAATGCTGACGTTTGCCACCTTCAGCTGGTGCACGAGCTGCGCCAGGTCATAGATGTAGCCCGCCATGGTGTAGGTCCCGTCCCTGGACCACTCGCTGTCGCCATGGCCGCGCAGGTCGGGAGCAATGATGTGCCAATCCCGGCGCAGGTCCTCGGCCACCCAGTCCCAGTTGCGGCAATGATCTCTGCCGCCGTGCACCAGCACCAGCACCGGCGCGCCGGCGTTGCCCCAATCAACGTAATGCAGGCGCAACCGCTGCGAGAAATAGATACGGGAGGTGGGGCCCGGAAAATTCGAGGACATGGCAGACCGCGCCTTCGGTTCGGTTTGTGCAGTGCAAAAGGACCTTACCGCCAGCGCTTGGCGCGGGAAAGCCGGTACCTCCCTTGGGTGGCGAGGGAACAGGCGGCGTTGCGTGCGCCGCTGGCGCCTACACCATTTTGCCGAGAATCGAGGCCATCTCCGTTGCCGAAAAGGCGCGCAGGGTCTCAGTCTTGACGTTGCCGAGCCTGGCGACCGATAGCGAAAATGCGGTCATGGTCTCGTCGTCGGGGGCCTCGAAGACCGCCACGACGTCGTATCGGCCGAGCGTCCAGTAGCTCTCCTTCATGGTGATGCCAGCCTTCTTGGCAAGCTCGCGCACCGCGTCGGTGCGCTTCACCGTTTCCTTGATGCCCTTGAGACCCTGTTCGCTGTAGCTGGCGAGCAAGATGTAATTTGCCATGGCGGTTCTCCGAACGGTGCCGCCCGTCTCCCCGACTGCGGCGAAGCCTAACGGAGATCGCAGGCGAGGGGAATTGCAAAGGCTGGCCTGCCCGGTCGGGGCGCTAATGGCAAGCGCACCAGGGCCGTGGCGCTAGCTCTGCCCCGCCGCTCCACCCGCGCGCGTTTTGGGCGTACCGGGTTCGACGGGTCCGCCGCACTCCTGCCACGCCTTGAACCCGCCCAGCACATGCGCCACCGGCTTCAACCCCATGTCCTGCGCCGTTTTCGCAGCCAAGGCCGAGCGCAGCCCACCGGCGCAGAAGAACACGAACTTCTTATCCTGGCCGAAGGTGTCTTTGTAATAGGGGCTGTCGGGATCGATCCAGAACTCGAGCATGCCGCGCGTCACATTGAAGGTGCCCGGCACCTTGCCGTCGCGCTCGCGCTCGCGCGGATCGCGCAGGTCGACCAGCACCACGTCGGGGCGCCCAAACAGCTTAATCGCCTCGGGGGCGGCAATCTCTTCGATCTCACGCTTGGCCGCCTCGACCATGGCTTTGACGCTTTGGGTAATCTTCTGGGGCATCGAACTTCTCCCGGCTTGTTCGAGGCGACCGGCCAACCGGCACCCCGTTTGACGTGCGTGCTGACGGCTGACGCCCTCGCACCGCCACGTTTAGATGGCTAGCGTACTGCCGAATCACAAATGCCGATGCCCATGTCCCATCGCAGTCTCCTTCCTGTCGCCGCCGCCGCCCTCATCCTGGGGGCGTGCGCGGCCGCCATGCCGGGTTATAGCCCGCCCCCGTTCAAGGAGAAGAAGACCGGCAAGCTGCCGCAGAGCAGCGGCGAGATGGCCGACGGCCGCTATGAACTGAGCGAGACCGAGAAGCAACGCGACTGCAAGCACATCCGCGGCTCGATCGAGATCGCGATCGCGCGGCTCAAGGATCCAGCCTTTCGCGTCGAGCCGTCGCAGCTGTCCTCGACCTTGCAATCGGGTAGCGCGACCTTGTCGGGTGGCTCGGCGCGCGGCTCCGATCGGCAGGCCGAATATGCACGCGAGCGGGCGCGGCTTGATGCCTATAACCGGCTGCTGGCGAGCAAGAATTGCAAGACCGTCGATATCGAGGCCGAGCTGGCCAAACCTCCCGAGCCGCCAAAGCGCTACTGAAGGTAACGCCCGGCGCTCTGCCATCGTGCTCGGCCCCCCGGCTGGGGTGGCGAACCGAGGCCTGCACTTCAGCTTGATGGTGAATCCAGTCGGCGGGTCAGCGACTCAAACTCACGCCTGAGCTCCTCGTTGCGGAAGATTTGATCGAAGGTCGGCGTTTCGAGTTTTTGGATGGCCTCGAACGAGGCCGCCGAGTCGCGCATCAGGTTCTTGAGCTGAAAGCTTGCTTCCACCGTCTCGTAGGTATTGTCGGCAATGCGCAAATCGTGGGTTGCGCGCTGGCGCGCCTTGGCGACCTGCTCGCGCTGCTGCAACAGGTAGCGCCGGTAGCCCTTGGCCGCCTCCTCAGCCAGCTTCTGGCTGTCGCGGTTGTTCTCCAAAGCCCGCTTCTGATCTTCGCGGTTCTCGGCCCTGAGCAGCTCTGCCGTCTTGATACGCGCGGCGCGAATGTCGCGCTCGATCGCCGCCAGCTTGGGCAGGTACTGGTTGTCGATCTTGTCGATCAGCATGTCCTGGGCGTGCACCAGCAGCGCGAACAAGGCGGCGTGCATGGCAAAATACTTGCGGGCGGCGGCAATGTTTTCGCCCGAGGCCGTCAATAGTCGGCCGAGTTGCAGGTCGATCAACTTGGCCGAATTGAACACGGCGATGAGCCGCATGAGATCGCCGGAAAGCACGCTGTCGAGCAACAGGTCGACCTGCTCAGCGGTCAGATCGACGCCGGCCTTCTGCAAAGCCTCCAGCACCTCTGCCTTGACCTGCCTGATCTCGGAGCGATTGAGATCGATCTTCTTCTTGGCATCCTCGATCTCCTTGCCGAGGCTGTCGACGGTGTCGGTGAGATAGCCCGGCAGCATGCCGTCCTTGGGCGCCATGACCTGTTTCTCGCGCAACTTGACGAGCCGGTCGTCGAGATCGCGGATGTTCTTGCGCAGGCCCTCGATCTTCTTTTGCAGATCGACCACGGGCACGTCGGTGACGATACCGAGCACTGCATCCATGAGATCGCGGACCTTCTTTTCGCGATCCTCGCGGGTCTCGGTCCACAGCGGCTTCATGAGAAAATCGCCGTCGGAGGGCAGCTTCTTGGCCTCGCCCCGATTGCGCGCGGTATCCTGCAAAATGGCGTCCACCGCCTTCATCAGCCGCTGCGCCTGCTCGAAATTGGCATCGCCCTCGCGCGGGTCTCTGCCGGCCTCGGCGGGCGCCGGTTCGGCGCCTGCGCTCGGGGCGGCTGCCGGCGGCGGCGCGGCTGGCGGCAATTGACCGGCACCGGCCTCGGGCTTGCGGGCGATGAGATCGGAAACGCCGTCGCGCTGGGCGCTCTGGGCGCCTGCCGGCAGCGCCAATATTTGCGCTGCCACGACCGCGGCCAGCGGCAGAGAACGACGGCTGATGCTGGCCATGACCCCGCACCTCCTGGTCGCCCCAGCATGGCGGGCGAAATCCGACTTTTTCGTGATGTGATCTTAGCCGTTAACCCGGACGTTGGCAGCACGCACCAGGCTCAACAGGTCGGCATTCACTTGCCGGGCATCGGTAAGCACGACCATGTGCGTGATCTGCGCTTTAGCGCCCTTCAGACGTGCGCGTTGCACGCGCTGATCAAAGGCGCGATCGCCGAGGGCTAGGCCAAGGCGAAGCTCGGCGGCATTGAGGGCAACGGCTGCAAACTCCGCCGGTGCGCCAAAGGAGATATGCGTAGTGGCCGGGGTCGGGATCATGCCGGGCACGTGCGCGCGCACCTCGGACTCAAGCAGCAGATAGAGGGGACGGTAGCCCTTGGCGCCGGCGATCAAGGTCGCGAGCCGGTCCGCCGCGGTGGCAGCGATCGGCACCGTCGGCGGCTCGGCAGCGGCAGGGACCGGCACCGTCGGCGCCTCGGCAGTGGCGGGGACCGTCACCTTCGCCGCCTCGCCAGCGGCTGCGACCGGCACCGTCGGCACCTCGGCGCGGCGGCGGGGCGCGGGTTTCTCGCGCGCGCGGGCGGTCCGCTCGGGTTGGCCTTGGTAGATCGGCCGGCCGCCGTTGCTGTGGATGCGCTCAAGCCACGAGGCGCGCGCAAAGGCAAAACCCTGACCGCGCAGCCAGTCGATGGTCTCGTTCTTGTCGGTAAAGCTCTGCGCCGCGATCGCGGCCATCCATTCGGCCAAATCGCGCCCGGAGCGGGCCTTGAGCTCCGCCAAGAATTGCTGCTCCTCATGGCGTTCGTCTGCCGCCATCGCCTCCGGCCAGGTCTTGCCGCACGTGCTGCACGGGGAATTGCTCGGGACGGGCAATTGCGCGACCGGCAGTCGTTGAACGGAATTTGGCGCTGCCTGTCATAGCGCGATTCATGCCGCCCGGCGATGGCGTTCGAGCCGACCCGACGTCGAGCCATCGGGCTACTTGGGCGTCAAGCTCCAGGTGCCGAGCGCCGCGGCGCTAATGCGCTCGCGCTGGCTTGCAATTTCGATGTAGTCGACCTTGGCCCAGCGCTCGGCGAAGGAGCGGTAGAAGGGCGAGAACGGATTGCCGGACTGGCCGGTGGTGTGAATGTAAAGTGAGCGGTCTAGGTCGGCCAGATCATAGATCGCCCGGTAGCTCGCGGCGTGGCGGTTGGCGAACGGCTGCGCGGCGCTGAAATCCATGCGGCCAACATCAAGTGTGTAGTCGTCACCCGGGCTCGGCAGGATGATGTTGACGAACTGGCCGAGGTCGAGCATGCCCGCCACCTTAGCCATGGTCCCCAGCGGCCGATGCTGGCTCGCGGCCTGGTGTGCCTCGCCCCAGCGCCATTTCGCGCGGTCGGGCCCGAACTGCGCTTCGAGTTCGTCGATGGCCGCCGCCAGCGCGGCGGCCAGCACGGCACCGCAACTCTGTCGCCTCGAGGTGGTGCGGTCATCGCACCAGTCGCGACCCTTGGCGCGGCCCTCGAGCAGACGAATGAGCGCCGTTGCCCGCGAGCCCCAAAAGCGGTCGAACGCCGCGCCCAAATCATCGCCATAGATCATCTTAACGGCCTGCCGCAGCCAGGCGGTAAAGATCAGCGGCTCGGGTATATCGGCGCGCATGCTGCCATCCCAACCAGTCAGCTGATCGAGCAACTGCTGGTCGACTTTGTCCCCGATCTGCGCCGCCGCCGTCATCAGCGCTTGCAGCCGCGTGACCGCGAGCGACAGGGTGTCGGCCTGCGCCGCCCGCATGCTGGCAACATCATGCGGGCCGCGCGCCGGATCGACGATCAGCTCCTGGATCCGCCGTTGCCGGTAGGCGGGTTCCCAATCGAGGGTCAACAGGTAGGGATAGTCCGGCCCGACGATGCGGGCGTTCGCGGTGCCGATCGCAGCCTCGGGCGGATCGATCAGTCGCGGCAGGTCGGCGAACGGCACGTAGCCCTTCCAGTCGTAGCGCCGATCCCAGCCCGGCACCGGCGCACGTCCAGCCACCGCATTGTCCTTGTCGCGCACCGGTACGCGGCCCGGCGCGATCAGCCCGATGTGCCCGGCGGTGTCGGCCACCACCATGCTTTGCATCGGTCCCACATAGCGCTGCATGCGGGCGAAATAGTCGGCAACGGTGGTGAGATTGGGCTCGAGCAAGCCCACGGCCAACGTGGTGTCGTCGTCGCTGAGCGCCGTCCACTGCAGCGCCGCCACGTGCCCCGGCGCCAGCATGTTGTCGAGGCCGCGATAGAAGCCGGGCAGCACCGGTCCGTGGCGCGTGCGCCGGCGCTCGACGTCGCGCACGCCCATCCCCTTCACGGTGATGGCCATCGTCTCCTTGATGAACGAGCTCCAACCGTCGGGGGTCAGGTATTGGGCGGCATTGTCGGGATTGACCTTCTCGATGAAGATGTCCTCAACGTCGGCGCCGGTGTTGGTATAACCCCACGCCAGGCTGTCGGTGCGTCCGAGCACGATCGCCGGCGCGCCCGCCAAGCTCGCCCCGACCACATTGACGGGTGCCGCGCCCGGCAGTTCGAGCGCCAGGTGCGCCAGGTACCACACCGACGGTGCGCTCAGCCCGAGGTGGGGATCATTGGCGAGCAGCGGCTTGCCCGAGCGGGTGCGCGCGCCGGCCACCACCCAATTGTTGGACGCGGCGCCGGCGGCAATGGCCGCGAGCGGCCACGCATCGATCGGCGAGCCAGGACGGGGCCAGACCTCTGAGTGGCGTTCGGCGCGTTGCGTGCGTTTGAGCGGATAGAGCTCGGCCAGCTCGGGCAGCGGCGGCGCCGGCTCGGCCGCCTCCGGCGGCATTAGGTCCTCGATCTCCGCCGCCGTCAGGCCTTGGGCGGCGTAGGTCAGGCGTGCCAGCTCATGGTTGATGTTGGCACCGAGCTGCAGGGCCATCAACTTGGCAATCACCATCGAATCCGCTGGACGCCACGGCTCGGGCGTATGCCACAGCAGCAGGAATTCGGGCGGCAGGCGCGGTTCGAACCATCCTCGCCGGCGCTCGAGAAAAGCGTTGACACCCTCGGCATAGGCGGCGAGGTCGGCGCGGTCTTCGTCCGTGAGCGCCGCCAGCGAGCGCTCGGCGTGACCGTACAGATCGAGCGTGCGCAAAAACACGTCGCTGGCGAAGGTCGCTTCGCCGAAAATTTCCGACAGGCGACCCTGACCGGAGCGACGGGAGAGTTCCATCTGCCACAAGCGGTCCTGCGCGTGCGTAAAGCCGAGCGCCAACAGGAGGTCGTGGCGCGAGGTGGCAAAGATGTGGGGAACATCCTCGCGGTCGCGAATGATGGTCACGGGTGCGCGAAGCACGGTCAGCACCAGCGCGCCGGAGGCGGCGGGCACCGTTGCTCGCAACCAGGCGTAGCCAGCGCCGGCCAGCGAGGTTGCCAAAACCACGAGCAGCGCTGTCAGCGCTCCACCCCACTTGAGGACCCGCCGCATTTGACCGCCCTAGTTCGATCCCGCACGCCCAACCTAGTTCGGAAGGGAAAGGTTTGGATGGGAAGCCGCGCCCACCGCGCGTCCGGGGCTTGCCCGGCGCCCAACGGGCTTGGCGTCGACAGCGGCGCAGCCATGCGTCGCCTAGCGCCGATACTGCACGAACGGCGACTTGGTCGCCACCGCGTCGTAGAGCGCGCGGGCGCGATAATTGAACTCCTGCGTCGTCCAGTAGGTGCGCGTTGCCCCGCGCGCGTCGGCCTCGCGATAGGTGGCCTCGATCAGCGCCCGTCCGGCGCCCTGTTGGCGCCGAACCGGATCCACGAACAGGTCCTCAAGATAGCAGTAGTAGGTCGGCGACCAGGTGGAGCGGTGGAACAGCACGTGCGCCAGCCCGACCGGCGCATCGTGTTCGTCGACCGCCACCAAACCCAGGTGAAAATCCTGCCCGCCGGCAATCAGGCGGCGCCACGTCTCCTCGATCACGTCGGCGGGAATGCTGGCTTGGTAGAATGCGATATAGCCGGTAAACAGCCTGAGCCAGGCCGCCTTGTCTGCTTGCGCTAGCCGCCGCACGGCGATCGTCATGGTCACTCTCCGTTGCCGGTGGCTTCGCCACACCAACTGTTGCATATCGCCGGGAGGCCAGCCACCCGGCCTTAGCGCAACCACAGCGAGGCCAGGCCCAAAAATGCAAAGAAGCCGACCACGTCGGTGACCATGGTGACAAACACCCCCGAGGCGACGGCCGGGTCGTAGCCAAAGCGCGCCAGCGCCAGCGGAATGAGGATGCCGGCCAAGGCCGCGGCCAGAAAGTTGGCGATCATGGCGGTGGCAATCACCAGCCCGAGGGTGCCGATGCCGAACCAGAACAGCACCACCAGCCCGACGATGGCGGCGAACGCGACGCCATTGACGAAGCCGACCGAGGCCTCGCGCACAATGACGCGCAGCGTATTGGCCGGTCCGAGATCGCGCGTGGCAAGTGCGCGCACGGTCACCGTCATGGTCTGGGTGGCGGCATTGCCGCCCATCGAGGCCACCACCGGCATCAACACCGCCAGCGCCACCATCTGCCCGATGGTGGCATCGAACAGCTTGATGACACTGGAGGCGAGCAGCGCCGTGCCCAGGTTGATGAGCAGCCAGGCGAATCGGTTGCGGACCGTGTCGACGACGGTATCCATTACGCTTTCATTGCCAACGCCGCCGAGCCGGCGCAGATCCTCCTCGGTCTCCTCGTGCATCACCTCCACGACGTCATCAACGGTCACCACGCCAACCAGGCGCTTGTTGGCGTCTACCACCGGCGCCGACTTCAGGTCATAGCGTTCGAACTGGCGCGCGACCTCTTCCTGATCGGCGGTCGCCAGCACGGTCTGGCGGCCGCCGTCCATGATCTGGGCCACCGGAACCTCGCGCTTGGTGCGCAATAGCCGGCTCAGGTCGACGCTGCCGACCACGTGATAGGTGGCATCGACGACGTAGATGTCGGAGAACGTATCGGGCAGGTCGTCGGCTTCGCGCATATGGTCGATGACCTGACCGATGCTCCAAAATGGCGGCACGGCAACGAAGTCCGTCTGCATCAGACGGCCGGCGCTGTCTTCGGGATACTCCAAAGAGCGTTCGAGCGCCGCCCGGTCGATCCTCGGGATCAACGCCAGGATCTGTTGCCGGTCGGCCTCCTCGAGGTTCTCAAGCACGTAGGCGGCATCGTCGGTCTCAAGCTCGGCAACCGCCTTGGCGACGGTTTCGTTGGGCAAGTCGCGCAGCAGCTGGTCGCGGACGCCCTCCTCCAATTCCGACAATGCCTCCGGATCGAAGGCGGAATCCAAGCTCGCCACCAGCTGTTGGCGCTGCTCGGGTTCGAGGAACTCAATGAGGTCGGCAAGGTCGGGGGCCTGCAGGCCTGCGACCAACGCCTTGGTGCGCGCGGCGTCGGCCTGGGCCAGCGCATCGGCCACGACCGGGGCCAGCTCGGAAATCGGGGTGCTGGCGCCAAACTCGCCGGTCTTGTGTTCGCGCATGCCGCTGGTCCGTTGGCCGCTGATCGCCGCTATCGTCGACCGCGAGGCTTATGCCGCAGGCCAAGCTGAGGGTCGCCGCAACGCCCCCTGCTCGCCCTGGCACGCGCTCGCGCCGGCGCATACCACAATCTGATGCCCAAGCGACACAGGCCAGCACAAAACATTGGTGCAAAAAGCAAACTGTCGAGATGCATTCGCCACACGAGGTTGCGCATCGTCTTGCGGACGCCACGGCCGCGTGCCAGAAGCCCGAGGTGGGCGTGCGGGCGGTCCAAGAGGGGAATATCCAAGATGCGCGGTTGGTGCGCGTTGGGTTTGGTGCTGTGCCTGTTGCTGTGTGTGGGTCCGGCGCGCGCCGCGCCGCCGGTCTGTGGGCCGCAGGCGCTCGGGGTCTCGCGCACGATCGAGATCGATCCCCGCTCGGGTGCGCGCTTCGGCTTCCAGTACAACGAGGCCAGTTTTCTTGCCGACGGCGAGGTGGTGCTCACCTTTGATGACGGGCCGCTGCGCGCCTATACGAGGCCCATTCTCGAGGCGCTCGCCCAGCAGTGCACCAAGGCGGTGTTCTTTGTGGTGGGCCGCATGGCCGTCGCCGATCCCGAGATGGTGCAGGAGGTGGCGCGGCAGGGGCACACGGTGGGCACCCATACCTGGTCGCACGCCAATCTGCAGGCGCTGACGACGGCTGGCGCCCGTGCCGAAATCGAGCTTGGCATCAGCGCCGTGCGCGGGGCACTGGGTCGGCCGATGGCACCCTTCTTCCGCTTTCCCTACTTGCGCGACACGAAATGGGCGAGCGACTATCTGGCGGGCCGGCAGCTGGCCACCTTCTCGATCGATATTGACAGCAAGGACTATCGCAGCCGCGACCCGTCTGCCGTTCAACGCAAGGTGATGGCCGACCTCGCCCGCCAGCGCAAGGGCATCATTCTGTTCCATGACATCCACTATTCCACCGCCCGCGCGCTACCCGGCTTGCTCGCCGAATTGAAGGCCAAGGGCTTCAAGGTGGTGCAGCTCACCGCCAAAGCCGAGGTTGCGACCGTTGCCGAGTTCGACGCCCAGGTGCAGCAAGACTTGGCGCGGCGTCGCGCCACCGTCGCCGCCGAGCCGCTGGCCCGACGATCGCTGACCTGGCCGGCGGCGCGGATCATTCCCGCGCAGCCGGCGGCCGCCGATCTGGCGACACCCCCGCCGCCAAGCGAGGCAACCCTGCCGAGCTTCCCCGGCTGGCTCGGTCAGACCCAGCAGCACGGGTGGTGGCCCTGGCGCTGAGGCGCAGCACCGCGATCGGCGCGGCCCGCGCGGGCCCCAAGCTTCAGTAGGCGGCATCGCGCTCGTCTTAACGCGGGGGTGAGACGGCGCAACGCGCCGCTGGTCTGCCGGCCGCCACCGTCTACGGCCGCCAGGGTCGGCCAGCCACCAATCGGATGGGCGGGCCCCACTGATTGGCGCGAGCGCCAGCGCCCCCGACCGGGAGTGCGATTGCGCAAAGCCCCGAGCTGTGGCGTAATCGCCTTTGAGAGGACAACTACGAAACGTGCATCAGCGGTCGGGCCAAGGCCTTGACAGCAGAGAGGAGGACGTCATGTTTTCCCTGTTTCGCAAGGGAAAGAAGCCGGCCGAGCCGGCCCAATCGGCGGCCTCCGTTGCCAATACGAACGCCACGCCAACGGCCGCCCCGGCCAGAGGCACCGCAACCCTTTCGCCATCCGGGGGACGCATGGTCAAAGTCAGCATGACAGTGAACGGCAAAGCGGTCGCTGCCGAGGTCGACGCCAGGACGCTGTTGGTGCAATTCCTGCGCGAAGAGCTGCGGCTGACCGGCACCCACGTTGGCTGCGACACCAGCCAATGCGGCGCCTGCGTGGTCCACCTCGACGGGCGTGCGGTCAAATCCTGCACGACCCTGGCCGCATCCTGCGACGGCAGCAAGGTCGTGACCATCGAAGGCCTGGCCGAGGGCGGCAAGCTGCACCCGATGCAAGAGGCCTTCCGCGAGCATCACGGCCTGCAATGCGGCTTCTGCACACCGGGCATGATCATGGCTGCCGTCGACATCGTGCAGCGGCGTGGCAGCGGCCTGAGCGAAGAGGTGGTTCGCGCCGATCTTGAGGGCAACATCTGCCGCTGTACGGGCTACCACAACATCGTCGCTGCCGTGCTCGCCGGTGCCGCCGGGATGGCCGCCAAGCCACAAGCGGCCGAATAGGCCGGACAATAGACCCCAACCGGTGCCGGCCGAGGCCAGGCCGCGCCGAGACCTAAAGCCTCAGGGAGAAAACGATGACTGCCACCGGCATCGGAGCGCCCGTCAAGCGCAAGGAAGATCAACGGTTCATTACCGGCAAGGGCCAATATACTGACGACATCAATCGCCCCGGCCAGGCCTATGCCGTGTTTGTCCGCTCGCCGCACGCCCATGCCACGATCAAGAACATCGACGCGGACGCGGCGCGCAAATCGCCGGGCTGCCTTGGGGTTTTCAGCGGCGCCGACCTGGCGGCGGACAAGGTCGGGACCTTGATCTGCGGTTGGATGATCCACTCCAAGGACGGGTCCCCCATGAAGGCGGGGGTGCACCCGGCGCTGGCCCAGGGCAAGGTGCGCTACGTCGGCGATCATGTCGCCGTTGTCATTGCTGAGACGCTGGCGCAAGCCAAGGACGCTGCCGAGAAGGTGAGCGTCG
>DATFXD010000144.1:0-4197 GCA_035258605.1 Hyphomicrobiaceae bacterium
CTTTCTCGATCGCACCGGCGACGAGATCCATACGTCTATGGAAGCCGGACCAATGGTTCCCAAGACCCGCATGAAGGAGCAGGCGTGGATCAAGGCCTACGAGGATTGGAACGTTGATATCGGCCTGTCATGCGGCCTGCCGGGTCATGCTCAGATCGGCAAAGGCATGTGGGCGATGCCCGATCTGATGGCCGATATGCTGCGCCAGAAGATAACGCATGTCGAGGCGGGCGCCAGCACCGCGTGGGTTCCCTCGCCGACAGCGGCGACGCTTCACGCGATCCACTACCACAGGGTGAATGTCGCCAAACGCCAGGCGGAGCTCCGCACGCGGCCGCGGGCATCGCTCGACGACATCCTCACGATTCCCCTGGCAAACGCGCGTCCATCACCCGAGGACGCGCAGCGAGAGCTGGACAACAATGCGCAGGGGATACTGGGCTACGTGGTGCGTTGGATCGACCAGGGCATCGGCTGCTCGAAAGTGCCGGACTTCAACAACGTCGGCTTGATGGAGGACCGGGCAACTCTGCGCATCTCTAGTCAGCATATTGCCAACTGGCTCCTCCACGGCGTCGTCAGCGAGACCCAGGTGATGGACACCCTGCGGCGCATGGCTGCGGTGGTGGATCGCCAAAATGCCGGCGATCCCCGCTATCGTCCGATGGTGCCTGACTTTTCCAAGTCCATTGCGTTTCAGGCGGCCTGCGATCTCGTCTTCAAGGGCCGGGAGCAGCCGAATGGCTATACCGAGCCCATCTTGCACGCACGCCGGAGCGAGGCGAAGCGCCGCACAACCTCGCAAGCTCGCGCGGATGAGTAGCTGATGGCCTCCCGGCCGGTGGCCCGCCTGCGCTCCGGGTGACGCGCGTCATTCGTGCCTGCCTGGCCTTGACCGCTTGCCAAAGCTCCTGGGCAAATTCGCAACCCTGCGCGAATTCGTGGCCGCACGGCAAACCATCCGCCTGGCTTGCTCGCCAGTTGCGGGCCGTAGCTAGCAAGCAAGACGGTAGCCGGTCGGCGGCAAAATCCATGGTCCTCTTGACCCTCATCGGCACTTCGATCCGGCATGACCCGCCATCCGGGCGCACTTTTTTGCGCGTGCCGCGCGAGTTGCTCTGGCAATCTGCGTGCAGGAAGCTCGTAAAAGCCAGATCAAAGCTGATGGAACCATCTGACGAGGCAGAACCCCATGACATTGCGAGTGAAAACCGCCCTCGGCATGTCGTTGCCGCACCGTTCGCCTGATCCCTTGGCACTGACCACGATTGCAACCGTGGCACGCCGGGCCGAGGACTTGGGCTTTCGGGACCTCTGGGTTACCGAGAATACCGTCGACGATGGCACCTGCCTCGACCCGGTCGTGGCCCTGACCTTTGCGGCGTCCGTCACCAAACGGATCGGCGTCGGCGCCGCGGTGATCGTGCTACCGATCCATCACCCGCTGATGGTGGCACATCAGTGGGCAACCCTCGATTTCATCAGTGGTGGACGAGCGATCCTGGCCGTCGGCCTTGGCCGCGAACACCACTACAGGGATTTTCAAATTCCGGTGGCGCAGCGTGTGCGCCGCTTCCGCGAGCAGGTGGAGCTGATCAAGGCACTATGGACCGAGGATCGGGTCACCTACCGCGGGCATATCTTCCAGGTTGAGAACGTGAAGCTGGCCACACGGCCAGTGCGCAAACCGCGTCCGCCGTTGTGGATTGGAGCCGGTCACCCGGACGCGGTGCGGCGGGCTGCGGCGCTCGCCGACGGCTGGATGGGCTCGGGCGGATCGAGCATTGCCGCGTTCAAGGCCTCGGTACCGATCCTGAAGCAGGCCTTGGAGGTGGCCGGCCGCGATCCCACGACGTTTCCGGTATCCAAGCGCGTGTTCTTGGCCGTCGACGAACGGCCCGCCGTGGCGCGTCGCGAGCTCGAGCGTTGGTTTACCGAGGTCTACCACGATCCGCCTGGCACGGACGCCTCGGGCATACATGGCACGCCCGAACAGGTGCGCGAACGGCTCGAAGAGTTGGTGGCGGTTGGCGCCAATCACTTGCTCTTGAACCCGATCTCTCGCCACGCTGAGCAATTGGAGGCGGTGGCCGAGCTCGTCGGTCTCAAATAATCGTGGCAGCAGGCGGGGATCGATGGAGGGACGCATTTGCAGCGGCATCGTCGTTCCGCCGCGTCAGTGGTTCTGCGGCGTCAATATTGAACCACTGCGGACGTCTTTTATGAGCAAGTTCGAAAAATCTACGCCACCAATTAGAAGGTGATTGCGGATGGAGCGGCCTAACCGCGTTCAGCAGAGGCTGCATACCGCTGGCGGTTCGCTCGGCTGGGGCTGCAGCCGTCATTTGACCCAGGCGTCGGCTCCGACGACGCAGCCATGGCGATCATCACGGCATAGCCAGCGCGTTCCAACCCGCACCACAGCGCGCAATGTAGTGCGCGAAAGGCGTGCCGGGGTGACAACAAGTGGGCAAAATCCATGCTGCGCGACAACCAACACTGGAGATCAGGTCGGCTGGCGCGCTAGGCTGCGGAACGTGCGTGTTCGATGCCGAGGAATAGGGGAGCTGTCGCATGCCGTTTGGAGGCAATGACTGGCTGGCATTAACCCAGGAAGCAGCGCTGGAGCCGGAGCTCCCGATCTGCGATCCCCATCACCACTTTTGGGATTTTCGCACCACGCGCATTCCCTACCAGCGGTATCTGCTCCACGAATTGGCCGCCGATATCAGCAGCGGCCACAACGTGCGTTCCACCGTATTCATTGAAGCGCGCGCCATGTACCGCGCGGATGGTCCCGAGGAGCTGCGCCCGGTTGGCGAGGTTGAGTTCGTACAGGGGCTGGCCGCGGCGAGCGCAAGTGGACTTTACGGCCCCGGCCGGGCTGCCGCGGCGATCGTCGGACACGCCAATCTGCTGTTGGGTGACCGCGTCGCCCCGGTGCTCGAGGCGTTGCAGGCTGCCAGTCCCAACCGGTTCCGTGGCATCCGCCATTCGGTCACATGGGACCCCCATCCCGAGGTCGAAAACACCGCCGCACACAAGCTGCAGGGTCAGCTCGGCAGCACGCAATTCCGGGCTGGCGCCCGCGTTTTGGCTCGCATGGGATTGTCCTTGGAGGGGTGGATGTACTTCCCCCAGCTCAGCGAGCTTGCCGATTTTGCCAAAGCCGTCCCCGACCTACCCATCATTCTCAACCATATTGGCGGCCTGTTGCGGACCGGTCCCTATGCCAACAAGGACGACGAGGTATTGGCGACGTGGCGGCGCGGCATCGCGGCTGTCGCCGCCTGCCCGAATGTCACGATTAAGCTCGGAGGTATTGGAATGCCTCGCACTGGGTTTGATTGGCATTCACGGGAAAAACCGATCGGCTCGGAGGAGCTGGCGACGGCCATCAGCCCCTATATGACGTACTGCATCGAGCAGTTCGGCCCCGGCCGGTGCATGTTCGAAAGCAACTTCCCGGTCGATAAAGTCTCCTTCTCGTATCAGGTGATGTATAACGCCTTCAAACGGCTCTCAAAGAGCTATACGCCAACCGAGCGCGCCCAGATGTTTCATGACACGGCAGTGCGCGTCTACCGCATATCCGCCTGAGATTGAGGCGGTCGCGGCAACCCGCGCGACGAGGGTCGACACCTGCGACTGCGTTCCTCCTCGATCGATGCCACCGCCCTAATACGTAGGTGACCGCGCCCGCGACTTGCAGCAAGCCGCGCGATCTTGGCAGCCCTGGGGCCCTCCTCTCTACGGATTAACCGATGCCAACAACCGGCCGTAACCACACACGCGCTGGCGCACGCCCGCCAGTCTGAGCGCGTGCCACATCATGGCCGAATTGGCAGAAACGGCGGGCTTGCCGAGGTCCTGCTCCAAGGCCTCCAGAATCGTGATCGTTGGCATACCCGTTCCGCTGAGAAACACTGCCTCAGCATTCGGGGTATCCACGAGCCGGCCAAGCTGATAGGCCCGCTGCGGCGTCTCGTTATAGATGTCGGTGACGTTGTCGAGGCTGCGGTGGCTGACCACCTCGAAGCCGTGTGCCTCAAGGTGCGCCTTGCCTTGACGCGTAACTTCGGGGCTATAGGGCGTGCCGAGCGCGATCCGCTTTGCGCCGAGGGCTTGAAGGGCGGCAGCAACACCACCAAAGGCGGTAGCAAAGGGTATCGCGTACTGGGCCTGCAGGCGCCGCAA
>DATFXD010000145.1:0-30136 GCA_035258605.1 Hyphomicrobiaceae bacterium
CTCGAGCGAAGGCGACGACACCATCTACGGCGATGCTGGCCACGACCGACTCGAGGGCGGTTACGGCAACGACATCATGCGCGGCGGCACCGGCGACGATATCATCACCGATATCGGCGGCGACGACCTGATGCAGGGCGAGGACGGTAACGACGTGCTGCACGGAGGCCAAGGCGTCAATCTGTTGATCGGCGGCTTCGGCAATGACTTCATCATCAACAACGAGGATATCGGCGAGTGGTTCGGCGGCGCCGGCGATGACTATATCCTCGGCAATCGGGCCAACGAGGAAGGCACCGGCGGCGAGGGCGACGACTGGATCGAGTTCGGCACACCCGACGGCGGCGCCGGCGACAACGCCGATGCCTTCGCCCGCGACCAGATTGTCGGCAATGACGTCTTCATCGGCGACAGCATCTCCGACCGCATGGATGGCGAGGGTGGCGACGACATCCTGGTTGGCAACCACGGTGGCGGCGAGGGCGACCGCTATCTCGGCAAGTCCGGCTACGACTGGGCGGTGTTCAAGGACGATCCGTTCGGGGTGACGGTCGATTTCAACATCCGCGCCTTCGATGAGACGACGGTGCCGCGCTCCAACAACGCGGTGCTGGCGCGCTTCGAAAGCATGGAAGGTCTGTCGGGCTCGCACCACGCCGATATCCTGCAGGGCGATGATGCCGACGCGGCCGCGATCGCCATCTCGGGCTTCACCGGCAGCGTGCTCACCAATTTCCTTCTGATCGACGGCCTGCAGGCGTTCGTTGGCGCCGGCGTGACGGCGTTCGGCAGCGGCAACATCATCCTCGGCGGCGAAGGCAGCGATATCATGGAGGGCCGCGGCGGTGATGATCTGATCGACGGCGACCGCTGGCTCAACGTGCGCATCGGCGTGTTCAATGCGCTGGGTGAGGAGATTGACAGTTTCGACAGCATGGAGCCGCTGGTGCCGCTGATGGTCAACGGGATCTACAATCCCGGCCAGCTCCGAATCGTGCGCGAGATCTTGCCCGGGGATGCCGAAGCCACGGACAACTTCGATACCGTCTACTTCTCCGGCCTGCGCGCCGACTACACCATTACGATCGACGCCAATAGCACCTTGGACGACCCGACGGACGATATCGTCACTGTCACCGACAACGTCGGCACCGATGGCATCGACCGTCTCACCAACGTCGAGCGGCTGCAGTTCACCGATCAGAAGGTGATCCTGGTGCCCGACGTCAACGCCGAGCCGGTGGGCCTGTTGACGATCTCGGATGCGACACCCGAGGAAAACCAGGTGCTCAGCGTGTCGATCGCCGGCGTCGCCGACGCCGACAATCCCGCCGGCGGGGCCATCACGGGACCCGTCAGCTACTTCTGGGAGGTCGAGGAGGACCCCGGTTCGGGCCGCTTTGCCACCATTCTCATTGACAACGTCGGCGGCGAATTGGTGCGTGCGACCGGTCCAAGCTTCACCGTCACCCCAGAGCTTGCCGGCCTGTCGCTGCGCGTCAGGGCCATCTACAAGGATGCCAACGGCGTGCTCGAGACCGTGTTCTCGGCACCGACCGCGGCGGTCACCAACGTCAACGCCCTGCCGGTGGGCACGGTCGTGATCTCCGACCCGACGCCGACAGAGGGGCAATTCATCACGGCGAGCAACCTGTTTACCGATGCCGATGGGCTTCTCGGCGTGATCTTCAGCTATCAGTGGCAGCGACTGGACGGCCCCAACCCCAACAACCCCGCCGACTGGACCAATGTCGGCGCGGCCTCGCCGGTGGCACAGTTCGTTGCCAGCCAAACCGAAGTCGGTCACCGCTTGCGCGTGATCGTCAGCTACACCGACAACCAGGGCACGCTTGAGACCGTGACCTCGGCGCCGACGGACATCGTCGGCGATCTCTTGGTCGGGACCAACGCCGCCAACAATATCGCCGGTACCGAGGCCGACGATCGCATCCTCGGCGAGGGCGGCAACGACACCCTCAATGGCCTCGGTGGCAGCGACATCCTCGAAGGCGGTGCCGGTAATGACGTCCTCAATGGCGGTCTGGGCAACGACCAGATGCGGGGCGGCGCTGGCAACGACACCTATCTCGTCGACGATGCCGGTGACCAGGTGATCGAGAACCTGAACGAGGGCAACGATCGCGTGCAGACCACGTTGGCGGCCTACACCTTGACCGCCAACGTCGAGACACTGACCTTCACCGGCACGGATAGCTTCACCGGCAGCGGCAATGCCATCGCCAATACCATCACTGGCGGCATCGGCAACGATGTGCTCAGCGGTCTTGCCGGCAACGATAGCCTCAACGGCGGTGACGGCAACGATGCGCTGAGTGGCGGTGCCGACAACGACACGCTGACCGGCGGGACGGGCAACGACAGCCTCACGGGTGGGGACGGCACCGACTCGCTCAATGGCGGCGCCGGTGACGATCTCTTGGCCGGCGGGGTTGGCAGCGACGTGCTGGCCGGTGGCGCCGGCAACGACACGGCCTCCTATGACGGCGAGGCCGACGCCATGGTGGTCGACCTGTCGCCCGCCACGGGCACCGCGCGCCGCGGCTCGGGCGCAAACCCGGTCGAGGACACCTTGACGGCGGTGGAAAACGTCACCGGTGGGTCGAATGGTGACACCATCACCGGCTCGGCCGTGGCCAACATTCTCGCCGGCGGCGGCGGCCATGACACCCTGTCGGGGCTCGGCGGCAACGACACCATCCGTGGCGATGCCGGCAACGACGCCATCACCGGTGGCGCCGGCAATGATGTGCTGAGCGGTGGCGCCGGCAACGACAGCTTCAGTTATGCCATGGGCGAGGGTGGCGATCAGGTCGATGGTGGGGCCGGCACCGACACCTTGACGATCACCGGCGGCACCGGCAACGAGACGCTCGATGTCATCTACGCCGGTGCCGTCCTCACCACCTTCGAGGGCGGTACCCTCACGGATGTCGAGTCCGTGATCGCCAACCTCGGCGGCGGCACCGATAGATTGACCTACGCCGGCACCACCACCGGCGTGACCGTCAATCTGGCGCTGGGGACGGCCTCGGGCTTCAGCTCGATCGCCGGCATCGAAAGCGTCATCGGCGGATCCGGCGACGACGTGCTGACAGCCAATGGTGTGGCCGACACCTTGAGTGGCGGGGCCGGCAATGACAGCCTGACCGGCACCGGCAACGATGTCCTCATCGGTGGCGTCGGCGATGATACCTACGTCGCCGTCTCCGGCGATACCATCACCGAGGCCGGGGGCGCCGGTAATGACAGCGTCTTTACCACCAGCAACGTGTTCACGCTGACGGCCAACGTCGAAAATCTTACCTTCACGGGGGCGGGCGGCTTCACCGGCACCGGTAACGGGTCAGACAACGTCATCACCGGTGGCGGGAGCGCCGACGTCCTCAGCGGTGCCGGTGGCAATGACCAGCTGATCGGTGGTGAGGGTGCCGACAACCTGAGCGGTGGTGCCGGCAATGACGTACTCACCGGCGATGCCGGCAACGACGTCATGACCGGCGGTGCCGGCGCCGACACCTTCGTGTTCGGGGCGGGCTTCGGCGACGACACCATCAATGGCTTCGACGCCAACCCCACCGGTGGTCAGGATCTGATCGATATCTCTGCCTACGGCTTCTCGGAGCTGGCGGGCAACGTCATCATCGACGATCTCGGCACCGACATGCTGGTGACGATCGGCGCCGATACCATCCGCCTGGTCGGGGTCAGCGGGTTGGGCGCCAACACCATCACCATCGACGACTTCCTCCTCAACTGAGCTGAAGATGGCGGCGGCCCGCACGCGGGCCGCCGCGCAGCCCCAGCTTTTTTCCCATCCAGAACGCGTGGCGCGCGTGCTGCCGCCATCGCCAGGCGAAACCGCCCAGTGGAAGGCCATGCGGCCATGCCCGCGTCCCGCGCCATCAACCTGCTGCCGGCCATGCTGGTTCGTGCGCTCGCCGCGCTGCCGCCGATGCTGCTGGCAACGGCGCTGGGGGCAGCGCACGCCGAGCAGGCCAGCGTTGCCGACCTGGCGGTGCAAGCGACTTTGCTCGTTTTGTTGGCGGCGCTGCTCGTCAATGTCATCGTCTCGGTGGTTGCCATCCTGCGGGACCGCGACCGCTATGACGGTAACGATGAGGCAACGTGTGGCTTGGCCCCCGGGCGGGAGTACCCCGCCACCGACCGGACCGAGGCCGCGCGCGCCGCCATCCAATTGGCCAAGGCGCCGAAGCCCTGAGCCGAGGCTCGGGTCACCGCTGGTGGTTGCCAGGCCGATGCGCGGCCCGCGCGCGGGCTTGGCTCTTTCTTCAGCCAGGCGAGGCGCCCACACCGCCTTCGCGCCAGCGCCTGCTGCCGGCTTGGCGCCGAGCTCAACTCACGCCACGGGCGGACACGCGGCGGCGGGGTTCGGGTTCCTCGTCGAGCAGGCTCGCAATGATGCGCCGGACGTCGGCCAGCACGTAGGGCTTGCTGAGGCGCGGCTTCTTTCGCAGATGCTCGGGCAGCACGGCGATGTCGGAATAGCCGGTGACGAAGGCGAATGGCACCTTGCGGGCGATGAGCTCGTCGGCGATCGGGGCGCTGGTCTCGCGGCCAAGGCTGACGTCGACCAGGGCAAGGTCGATCGTTTCCCCCTTCACCAAGCTCAGCCCCGCCTGCAGCGAGCGCGCCGGACCGATCACCGTGTGGCCGACGCTTTCCAGGTCGGCCTGCAGCTGCAGTGCCACCAGCGCCTCGTCCTCGATGACCAGGATGCGCGAGGCTTCGGCGCGCGCCTCGGCGCCAGCGCTGGGCGGCGCCGAATCGGCCGGCGGACCGTCCTGGCGCGGAGTTGGTCGGCGCGCATTGGGAGGCATCAGGAATGGCCCGTGCAGCAGATATTCGAAGCCGTCGCGTTGGAAGCGACACTCGGCTACGGCTCCGATGTCGGCGGCGGCGGCCTTGAGCACGGTCAGGCCGAAGCCTTCCGTCGTCGGTGGGGTGACCGGCGGACCCGCTGCCTCGCGCCAGGCGAGCCGCAACTCGGCGGCGGCGGCACCCGGTGCAATGCTCCAGGCGATGTTGATGCGGCCGGAAACCGTCGACAGCGCGCCATGTTTCAGGGCATTGGTTGCCAGTTCGTGCAGGGTCAGCGCCAGCGATTGCGTCAGCTCGGGAAGCACGCAGGCGTCCTCGCCGTCGATGCTGATGCTGTCCTTGCCGCGGGCCAGAAACGGCGCCAGCACCTCCAGCACCAGCTCGCGCAGGTCGGCTCCGGCCCAGGCGCCGCGCGCCAGCAGTGCGTGCGCCTGAGACATCGCCTGGATGCGTCCGTCGAGCGCTTCCACGAAGGCACTGACCGAGGCGGCGCGATGCAAGGACAGATGCGCAACGGCAGAGACGTTGCTCAAGGTGTTCTTGACGCGATGGTCGAGCTCGGCCATGAGCAGGCGCTGGCGTTCCTCCGCCAGCTTGCGCTCGGTGATGTCGACCACGGTTCCGATCACGCGCCAAGCGTTGGTTGCGCCGCGCTTGTCGGGTATGGCTTGGCCACGATCCAACAGCCAGCGTTCCCTGCCGTCGGGACGCACCACCCGGAATTCGATCACCCGGCGTTCGTCGCCCGAGGCGTAGCCCTTGACGTGCTGTTCGACCAGAGTGCGGTCGCCGGGGTGCACGACGTTGAGGATGTCCTTGAGGGTGAGCGGCTGCTCGCCCTCGATGCCGGCGATCTGGCGCAGCGAGGGCGACCAGTAGACTTCGCCCTGCGACACCTTGTAGTCGTAGGTGCCGAACCCCGCCGCCGCGCTTGCCAGCCGCAACCGCTCCTCGCTCTCGCTGAGCTTGATGGTCGACGCCTCCAGCGCGGCGGTGCGTTCCGCGACGCGGCGCTCGAGTTCGTTGTTCAGGCTCTCAAGCTGTCGCGTCTTGCGGTAGAGGTCG
This sequence comes from Hyphomicrobiaceae bacterium, assembly GCA_035258605.1. Taxonomy (GTDB): domain Bacteria; phylum Pseudomonadota; class Alphaproteobacteria; order Rhizobiales; family Hyphomicrobiaceae; genus AWTP1-13. The sequence goes on from DATFXD010000145.1 coordinate 5,926, forward strand.
ACGAAGATTCTGACCTTGGCCCGCAGGATCTCTGGGATCACCGGCACCGACACGTAGTCGACGGCCCCGGTCTCATAGCCCCGAATATGATCGACGTCGGAAAGATGGATGGCGGAGACAAAGATGATTGCCGTCTTTTCGTAGCGCGGATGCTGGCGCAGCATTTTGGCCAGTTCGAAGCCGTCGAGTTCCGGCATGCTGACATCGATCAGCACCACGGCGACCTCGTGCTTGAGCAAGCGCTCGAGCGCCTGGCGCGCCGACGCGGCCTTGATCAAGTTGGCGCCGAGCCCCTGCAAGATCACTTCATAGCTCAGCAGCTTGGCCGGCTGGTCGTCGACCATCAATACATTGACGGTTCCGTTGCTATCCATCGCAAGACCCAGGGCTTAGCGGTGTAGCCACGTTCGCAAGGCGGCAAGCAGCTGCTCGGTGTTGACCGGCTTGGCCAAGTAGTCGGAAGCCCCCGCAGCCACGCATTTCTCACGATCGCCTTTCATGGCCTTGGCGGTCAAGGCAATGATTGGCAACCGCCGCAACTTAGCATTCTTGCGGATCTCCTGCATGGTTTGATAGCCGTCCATCTCCGGCATCATGATGTCCATCAACACAATCGACACCTCTGGCGTCGACGCCAGGATGCCGATCGCCTCGTTGCCGGTGGTGGCCGTCAACACGCGCATGCCGCGTCGCTCCAGTACGCTGCTCAGCGCGAAGATGTTGCGCGCGTCGTCATCGACCAGCAGCACCGCGCGGCCGATCAGATCCTCATCCGAGCCATGCAGGCGCTCGAGCATGCGCTGTTTTTGCGGCGGCAAGTTGGATACCAGCCGGTGCAGGAACAGCGCGGTTTCATCGAGCAGCCGTTCCGGCGATTCGACGCCCTTCACCACCACGCTGCGGGCAATGCTGGTGAGCTGGCTCTCCTCCGACGGTGTCAGCTCGCGGCCGGTGAAGACCACCACCGGAATGTCGCTGAAGCGGGCATCGTCGCGGATCTTCTCCAGAACTTCAAAGCCGCTCATGTCCGGCAGGCGCAGATCGAGCACGACGCAGTCGCTGCCGCCGTTTTCCAGGATCGCCAAGGCCTGCGCGCCGTTCTCGGCGCCGATGATATCGATATCCTCGTGGCCCAACAGCTCGGTGATGCTGAAGCGCTCGGCCGCATTGTCCTCCACCACCAACAGCCGCCGGCGGCGCGGCTCGGCGAAGTCCTTGATGCGCGCCAGCGAGGCGCGCAAGGCCTCCGGGCTCGCCGGCTTGGTGATGAACTGGAAGGCGCCGCGCGACAGCCCGTGCTGGCGATCTTCCTCCAAGGTCAGGATCTGCACCGGGATGTGGCGGGTGGCGGCATTTTGCTTGAACTGGCTGAGCACGGTCCAGCCCAGCATGTCGGGCAGGAAAATATCCAGCGAAATCGCGGTCGGGTGATAGTCGTTGGCGAGCGCGATGGCATCGGCGCCGGAGCTGGCCACCAACACCTTGAAGCCGTGGTCGTGCGCCAGATCGACCAGCACCCGGCCATAGTGCGGGTCGTCTTCGACGATCAACAGCACCATGTCGCCGGGGCCGAGATCGTCGCGATCGTCGGGCAGTTGCTCGCTGGGACGCTCGGGCGGACGGTAATTGGCGGTCTCGATCACCGGCCGCGGCGCCACCGTCGCGCTCTGGGGCGGGCCGACGTATTTGAGCGGCAGATAGAGCGTGAACGTGCTGCCCTTGCCCGGCATGCTGCGCAGCTGGATCTCGCCGCCGAGCAAGGTCGCAAGCTCCCTGCTGATGGCGAGCCCGAGCCCGGTACCGCCATATTTGCGGCTGGTGCTGGCGTCGGCCTGCTGGAATGCCTCGAAGATGATTTTCTGCTTCTCCGCCGAGATGCCGATGCCGGTATCGGTGACTTCGAAGGCGACCACGGACGGGGTTTTGGTCAGCACCGGATGATCGGCGCTCCAGCCGCCGGGCGCGTTGGCAATCAGCAGCCGGACGCCGCCATGCTCGGTGAACTTGAAGGCGTTGGAGAGCAGGTTCTTCAAGACCTGCTGCACGCGCTTGCTATCGGTGACGATGCTGCGCGACAGGTGCGGATCGAGGTCGACATTGAACGCCAAATGGCGGCGCTCGGCCTCGTGCCGGAACGGCCGGGCGACGGTCTCAATCAGATTGGTAAAGTAGATCTCCTCGGCATCGACCGAGACGGTGCCCGATTCGATCTTGGACAGGTCGAGGATGTCGCTGATGAGGTTCATCAAATCGGTGCCGGCGGCGTGAATGGTGCGCGCGAATTCCACCTGCTGCTCGCTCAGGTTGCGATCTGGATTGTCGCTCAACTGCTGTCCCAGGATCAGGATGCTGTTGAGCGGGGTGCGCAGCTCATGGCTCATATTGGCCAAAAATTCCGACTTGTACTTGGAGGTCAGCGACAGCTCGGTTGCCTTTTCCTCCAGCGCCCGGCGCGCCTGCTCGATCTCCTGGTTCTTGGCCTCCACCTCGACGTTGCGTTCGGCCAGCTGCTGCGCCTTCTGCTCCAGTTCCTCGTTGGTCTGCTGCAGCTCTCTTTGCTGTATCTGCAGCTCCCGCGCCAGCTGCTGGGATTGGGTCAACAGCGCTTCGGTCTGCATCGTCGCCTCGATGCTGTTGAGCACGATGCCGATGCCGGCAGTGAGCTGTTCGAGGAAGGTGATGTGGGCGGCATCGAACTGCCGCAACGAGGCCAAGGCGATCACGGCCTTGATCTGGTCCTCGAACATGATCGGAAACACCAGCAGACTGCGCGGCAGCGCGCCCAACAGCACCGATTCGATGCGTGCCGCATCGGCGGGAATATCGGCGACGTGGATGCGGCACTTTTCGATGCAGCATTGCCCGATCAGGCCCTCGCCTGGGTTGAGCCGGGCCGGAAAGCCGCCACGATGATCGTCGGCGTACTTGGCGAGTAGCTTCAGGCTGGGCGTGCCGTCACCCTCGGCGACCATCTGGTAGATCAGGCCCTGGTGGGCGTTGACCAGGGGCACCAGCTCGGACAGCAAGGTGGTTCCGACCGTTGCCAGCTTGCGTTGCCCCTGCAGCATGCTGGTCAGGCGTGCCAGGTTGGTCTTCAGCCAATCCTGCTCGGTATTGCTTTCGGTCGTGAGCCGCAGGTTATCGATCATGGTGTTGATGTTGTCTTTGAGCTCCGCGACTTCGCCGCGGGCATCAACCTGGATCGAACGCGTCAGATCACCGCTGGTGACGGCGGTAGCCACTTCGGCAATGGCGCGCACCTGATTGGTCAAGTTCGCCGCCAGCAGGTTGACGTTGCCGGTCAGGTCCTTCCAGGTGCCGGCGGCCCCCGGCACGTTGGCCTGACCGCCGAGCCGGCCCTCGACCCCGACTTCACGCGCCACCGACGTCACCTGTTCGGCGAACAGCGCCAAGGTGTCGGTCATGTTGTTGATGGTTTCGGCCAATGCCGCGACCTCGCCCTTGGATTTGACGGTGAGGTTTTGCTTCAGATCGCCGTTGGCCACCGCGGTCACCACCTTGACGATGCCGCGCACCTGCTCGGTCAGGTTTGCCGCCATCACATTGACGGTGTCGGTCAGATCCTTCCAGGTGCCGGCGACGCCGGGCACCGCCGCCTGGCCGCCGAGCCGGCCCTCGGTGCCGACCTCGCGCGCCACCCGCGTCACCTCCGAGGCGAAGGCGTTGAGCTGGTCGACCATGGTGTTGATGGTGTTCTTGAGCTCGAGGATCTCGCCCTTGACGTCGACCGTGATCTTTCTCGACAAATCGCCGCGCGCCACCGCGGTAGTGACCTCGGCGATGTTGCGCACCTGGCCGGTCAAGTTGCCGGCCATGGAATTGACGCTGTCGGTCAAATCCTTCCAGGTGCCGGCCACCCCCGGCACGTTGGCCTGGCCGCCGAGCCGGCCCTCGGTGCCGACCTCGCGCGCCACCCGCGTCACCTCGGCGGCGAACGACCGCAGCTGATCGACCATGGTGTTGATGGCCTCTTTCAGCTGCAGGATCTCGCCGCGCACGTCGACGGTGATCTTTTTCGATAGGTCGCCGCTGGCCACGGCGATGGTGACCTCGGCGATGTTGCGCACCTGCGCCGTCAGGTTGCTGGCCATCAGGTTGACGCTCTCGGTCAGGTCCTTCCAAACGCCGGTCACTTCGCTCACCTGCGCCTGGCCGCCAAGCTTGCCGTCGGTGCCGACCTCGCGCGCCACCCGCGTCACCTCCGAGGTAAAGACGCTGAGCTGCTTGATCATGGTGTTGACGATGGTGGCCGAGCGCAGAAATTCGCCCTTCAGTTCTCGCCCGTCGACATCGAGCCGCATGCTGACGAGGAGGTCGCCTTGCGCTACCGCTTCGATCGTGCGCGTGGCCTCGATCGTCGGCCACAACAGATCGTCGATCAGCGCGTTGACGGAGTTCTCCATCTCGCCCCAGGAGCCGGTGGCAAGCCCGAGGCGCAGGCGCTGGCGGATGCGCCCCTCTTTGCCGACCAGCTGACCGACCTGCTCGAGCTGGCGCGCCATGTGCTGGTTGCTGGTGACGATCTCATTGAAGGTATCGGCGATCTTGCCGAGCAGACCGGTCGACTCGGCCGCCATCCGCACCGAGAAGTCGCCCATGCGCATGGCTTGCAAGGCGCGCAGCAGCTGGTTGAGCTCGTGGCCGGAAGCGCTACCGTTGACGGCCGGGTCAGGCGCAGGGTTGGCCGCGGCTTCGGCTTGGCCGACGCCAACATGATCCTGGTCCTGCATGACATCCTCCCAACGCACGCCAATCTTCCCCACGTCCCCGCAAGCAGGGTCGACGTTCGGGGAGAAACCAAAGGCGGTGGGGCAGATCCGGACGCGTTCCGCGCACCCACACCATGGCATCGGATTGGCGAAAGACCCCCAACTGCGACCTGACTCCCACAAACGCTGGGAACCCCGACTTTGTTCCGCTGAATTTCTTCCACGGTCAGGCTCTTGCATCGGCAACGAGATGCAAGATTGGTGGCGCCCACGCTGCGTCGGGGCCAAACTTGAGCGGCGTCGTCGATCGGCCACGGCAGGAGCGAAATTTTTCCAGGCGACACAGGCCCTTGCGCAATCGGCCCGGCAGCGCGAGCGGGGCCTGACGCTTGAGCGAGTGAGGCCCGGCTTTGTCAAAGTGCCGCAACAGCCAACAAGAAAACTCGGAACCCGGCCCGGCGGCGCGCGTTTAAGGGGGTACATCGCATCGCTTCCCCCCGATGCGTGATGTCAAGCGCCTTCCTCCCCCCAAGCGCAAGGCGCGGACGATGGTCAGGGCGCCTCTCTTCCCCCCGAGAGGCGCCCTTTTCTTGCGTGGCGGCACGGTGTTGCCGCCTCCTGCTGGCGGCGGCCGCACCATCGACGGGAACTTTGCAGTGGCCGATAACGTTAATGCGGCACTGGCGAGCCAGCAAAATTGACATGTTCTGAAGCGAAAAACGAGGCCGGGCGCATCGACCGGCTGCGCAGGGCGCCAACGCGCACCGGCCAAGACCTTGGACGTCCAAGATCTTGGGGCGCGCGCGCCGTGTGTCGCTCGGGCGGCGGCGTTTGGCCAGTGCATTGGGAAGTGCTCTTTTGAGGCGGCCGACGGAGGCGAGGCAATGCAACAGATTTTCAATCAGTTGATCCAGTTCCTGCAGCAGGGGATAGCTTCGATTTTCCGCTTTGTGCAGGTGGTCTGGTCGTGGTCGGTGGAGCAAATCACGCGCGTGCTCGAGGCGCCGTGGCAGCACTGGCCGTTCTGGAAGCAGGTGCTGCTCGTGCTCATCGCCATCGGCGTGGTCTGGGCGCTCTACAAGGCGGCGAGCGAGCTGTGGGAAGCTGGCGAGCGGACGCTTGCGGCCTTTGCCGGTCTGCTCGGCGCCCTGGTGCGCACGCTCCCGCACGTGCTGATCGCTGGTTTGATCGCCATGGGCGGCATTTGGGTGATCAACAACCTCGACCTGTCACGGCTGCCCTTGCCGGCGGCATGGCAGATCGGATCGCGCTGAGGGCTCGCCGCCGCTAGCCCGCCGCATCCTCGTCGACCGAGGCCAGCGGACGCGCCACCGCCTCCAGCGACTTGCGCTCGGCGGCCACCCCCCAGCGCGCCATCACCGCGGCGGCGGCGACCATCAGGCCGGCGCCGATCAGGTAGCCGGCAAACACTCTTTGCCGCGACCCGGTCTCAATGAGCATTCCCATCAACCAGGGGCCGATGACGCCGCCGATACCGGTGCCGATGGCGTAGAAAAAGGCGATCGCCAGGGCGCGAATCTCGAGCGGAAAGGTCTCGCTCACCGTCAGATAGGCGGAGCTCGCCGCCGCCGAGGCAAAAAAGAAGATCACCGACCACGCCAAGGTGAGCTCGGCCGCTGACACCTTATCGGCCGCGAACAGGCTGCCGGTGAGCGCCAACAAGATCCCCGACATGGCGTAGGTCAGGGTGATCATCAGGCGACGGCCGAGGGCGTCAAAAAAATGTCCGAGCAGGGCGGGCCCGAGAAAATTGCCGGCGGCGAAGGGCAGGATGTACCAGCCCACGGCGTCGGCCGGAACGCCGTAGAAATCGGTTAAGATCAAGGCATAGGTGAAGAAAATGGCGTTGTAGAAGAACGCCTGCGATGCCATCAGCGCCAAGCCGACATAGGTGCGCTGCCGCTCCGAGTGGAACAGGGTTTGTGCCACCTGTCGCAGCGGCGTGTGCGTGCGCGTGCGCAGCCTGATCTTGCCGAACGGTCCCGGCGCCAGCACGTGGCCGGCGCGGCGAAAGCCGGCCTCGATCTCGGTGACGATGGCCTCGGCTTCGCCGAGGCGGCCGTGGGTGGCGAGCCAGCGCGGGCTTTCGGGCAGCCAAAGCCGCATCCACAGGATGATGAGGCTCAAGCTCGCCCCGATGCCGAACGCCAGCCGCCAGCCCAGATCCGCCGGCAACAGCGCCGGGTCGAGCAGCACGATCGAACCGGCGGCACCGAGCGCCGCGCCAAGCCAAAAGCTGCCATTGATGAGGAGATCCGTCCAGCCGCGCACCCGCGCCGGTACCAGCTCCTGGATGGTGGAGTTGATGGCCGTGTATTCGCCGCCGATGCCGGCGCCGGTCGCGAACCGAAACAGCGCGAAGCTCCAGAAATTCCAGGCAAAGGCGGTCGCGGCGGTGGCCACGAGATAGACGGCAAGCGTAATAAAGAACAGCTTCTTGCGGCCGAGGCGGTCGGTGAGCCAGCCGAAGAAGATGGCCCCGATCACGGCGCCCGCCAAATAGGCGCTGCTCGCCAGGCCGACATCGGTATTGCTGAACTTGAGGACTGGGCTTGCCTTCAGTGCGCCGGCGACGGCGCCGACCAAGGTCACCTCGAGACCATCGAGGATCCAGGTGATGCCAAGGGCGGCCACGACCAGCGTCTGGAACCGCCCCCACGGCAGACGATCGAGCCGGGCTGCAATGTCGGTTTCGACAATACTGGCGCTTCCCGCCGTGGGCGCCGGCGCCGTTGCCATTGCCACTCCTCTCAGTCCGCAGGCATCTCTAGCGGATAGGCCCGCAGTCGGGCGTTGGTGGTCGCCGTCGCATAGAAGTCGATGAGCGCAAACGCCGACCACAACAGCGCCGCCGCATGGTGCCGCCAAGACAGCTCGGTCCAGGCACCGACGCCGATCCAGTAGCCTTGGATCACGACCACGACGATGAGTGGGCTGATGGCGGTGAACTTGTCAATCCTGGCCAAGAAGCCACGTCCACGACCGGTTTGATTGGCGAGTGTCCATTGTTGCAGCACGGCATAGGCACCAAACCCCGCGACCATCCGTACCCAAAACATTTCCGCATCGGCGAACGGCGGATCGATGTTGGCACGGACGTAGATCAACCAGAACAAGCCAGCGTCCACTGCCAGCGCGGCAACGATGCTGAGTGCGCGCGTGGTCAGATGGCTGGCCCTGGCCTGGTAGGCAACGTCAGTTTCGGCGACCTGCGCCATGAGCGTGTCCCCTCCCAACCCCCGCGCTGTTCCCAAAATCGAGCTAGGACTAAACGCCGAGCCCGCATCCCGGTTGCCGCGTGCCAACCGTCGTCCAGCGAATCCGGGAACAAACCATCCCGATAACCGTTGTCGCAACGGGGCAATAGGAGGTTGTCCATGTCTCGATCCCGCCCCCTGGTGAGTATCGACAAAGAGATTGCGCAGGCGCAAGCGCGCATCCGTGAGCAAAAGGCCAGGCTGCAGCGCATGATCGCCCAGGGCACCATTGCCCAATCCGACGACGACCTGCTGCGCGAAATGTACGTCACGCTTCGCGAACTTGAAGCCGCCCGCGTGCGCGGCTAGGCCAAGACCCCGCGGTGCTGGTGGCGGCCTCGCCAGGCGATGCGGGTGTTAGCGAATTTCCCCTGAGCGCACGTCAGCGGTCGCAGCGCCGATCTGCAAGACCGCGCCAGCGCACCACGCCAGAGGTGGGGACAACCAGCAATGGCGCTGCGGCCCGCGGTCGGGTCGAAGGCGGAACCGAGGTTCGGGCCCACGCGTTAAGGCGACGATCAAGTTTGCGGCCCCAGCGGGCCGCTTAAAGATAACGGAGACCCCCGCATGGGTAACCTGCTTCACTATGCACTTGTCTTCCTGGTGGTCGCCCTCATCGCCGCAGCCGTTGGCTTCGGCGGCGTCGCCGGCTTTGCCATGGACGCGGCGCGACTGTTGTTCTGGGTGTTTATCGTCCTGTTCGTGATCTCGCTGATTGCGGGATTGGTACGCCGGGCCTAAGGTTTGATGCGGGCTAGCGGCGCTGGCGCGCCGCTAGCCCGGCAAAGACCGGGGCGGATGGCCCGGCGCCATCGCGCCCTGGCGGCGGGGCCGAGCCTGATCGCCGGTGCTCGCGGCGTGGCGGCTGAGCCAATCCGGGCAGGCCCCCAGCCAGGGCCACGTCTGGCACGCCGCCGACCCGTTCCGGACCATCGGTCGGGTTGCCCAACCTGAGGGTCATGGGATGTGACGCGGTGAGGGGCGAGACCGGCGCGGTGCGACGAGCCCGCCTTGAGCAAGGCGGGATTGGGCGGCAAAACCCTGAGTGCGGCTAGGTAACCATCGTTCTGATCCGTGAAGAGCCCCACCACCGACGTCGGAGCGCCCATTGCCGACCGGGCGCGCAGCTTTGCGCCGGTGGTCTGGCTGCTCGGCAAGGTGCAGAGCGGCAAGACCTCCATCATCCGTGAGCTTACGCAGGCAACCAATGCCGAGATCGGCAGCGGCTTTCGCGCCTGCACCAAGACCGCACGCGTGTTCGATTTTCCGGTCGAGGCCCCGATCATTCGCTTTCTCGACACTCGCGGCCTGGGCGAGGTGAGCTACGACCCCGCCGACGATATCGCCTTTTGCGAGGGTCGCTCGCACCTCGTTCTTGCGGTCATGAAGGTGCTTGATCTCGAGCAGAGGGCCGTCATCGAAATCCTGCGCCGGGTGCGCCAGCGCCATCCCGAGTGGCCGGTGGTGGTGGCGCAAACCACCCTGCACGAGGCCTATCCGGTGGGCGGCGGCCACGCCATGCCCTATCCCTTCAACGAACCTTCGCCCGCCGGCGCGCCCGACAATCTGTTGCGCGCCCTCGCCTATCAGCGCGCCTTGTTCCAAGGCCTGCCGGGCCGCGGCCAGCCGCAGTTCGTTGCCATCGATTTCACGCCGGTGGCGGATGGGCTCGAGCCTCACGCCTATGGCCGCGATGCGCTGCTCGAGACGCTGATTGCCGCCGCCCCCAGCGCCGTTGCCATGGCGTTGGCGGAACTGCCGAGCTCGGCCGCGGCCAGCGCTGCCGACGACTACAACGCCCACATTCTGGGCTTCGCGCTCGCCGCCGGCGCCAGCGACGCGGTGCCATTGGCCGGGGCCGTGGCGGTGCCGATGGTACAGGCGGCGATGCTGCGGCAGCTGTCGCGGTTGCACGACGTGCGCTGGAACAGGCGGGCTTATGCGGAATTTGCCGCCGCGCTCGGCGCCGGCACCCTGGTGCGCACCGCATCTGCTTTTGGCGTGCGGCAACTGATCAAGTTGATCCCGGTCTATGGCCAGACCGCCGGGGCGGCCGCGGCGGCGGCGGCAAGTTTTGCCGCCACCTATGCCATGGGTAAGGCCGCCAACTATTTTCTCGGCCGCCGCCGGCAAGGGCGACAGGCGGAGGAAATCTCCGCTGTCTATCGCGACGCCCTGCGCGAGGCGTTCCGGCTGGCGAAGACGAGCGCCATTGGTGGCGGCGCCACCGGAGCCAAGCCATGAACGGGGGCGGACGACGCTATCCGCGCTGGGCGATGCTGATGGTGGCCTTGCTGCTGCCGGCCGCCAGCTTGTTGCCGTTCGGCAGCCTCTGGCTTTGGCAGCATGGCGTCATTCTCTATTGGGCGATTGCCACCTGCGTCATGGTGGTCGCGGTTTACTATTTCGAGCAAAAGTTGATCGATCCCGTCGCCGCCCCGGCGGCACCAGACCAAATCGACCCGGCGCCGCCCGAGGCCGGCTGGTCGCCGCGCCAGGCGGCGGCCTGGGAGGACGTCGCGCGGCTTGCCAACCAGGTGAGCCCGGAGCGTATGACGAGCCGCGAGGCGGTGCTGGGGCTTGGCCTTGAGACCATCGAGGTGGTGGCCAAGCGGCTGCACCCGGAGCGGCGGGATCCGCTGTTGCAGTTCACCTTGCCGGAGGCGTTGGCGGTGATCGAACGGGCGAGCCTCAACCTGCGCCGTTTCCTGGTGTCGTCGTTCCCGCTCGGCGACCGCATTACCGTGGCGCAGTTCATGTGGCTCTATCGCTGGCGCGGCGCCCTCGAGCTCGCCGAGAAGGGCTATGACTTGTGGCGCGTCGTGCGGCTGCTCAATCCGGTGGCGGCGGTAACCCAGGAGCTGCGCGAGCGGTTCACGCGGCAGATCTACGACATGGGGCGCGAGCACCTGGCGCGGCGCATCGCTCGCGCATTCGTCCGGGAGGTCGGACGCGCCGCCATCGATCTTTATGGCGGCAACCTGCGGATCGCCCCGGAACGGGTGAGCGCGCACATTAGCGCCAGCTCGCGCCAGGATCTGGCGGCCGCCGAGGCGCGCGCCGCCGAACCGGTGCGCATCCTGGTGGCTGGACAAATTGGTGCCGGCAAATCAAGCCTGATCAATGCGCTCGCCAATGCCGTGGAAGCCGTGGTCGACACGCTGCCGTCGACGACGAGCTTTACCGCTGCGCGACTGGTGCACGAAGGATTGCCCGCCGCACTTGCCATCGACAGTCCCGGGCTCGCTGACCTAGCCAGCCTGCCGGCCCTGATCGACGCCGCCAACGATTGCGACATGCTGCTATGGGTGACATCGGCGACACGCGCTGCGCGCGAGATCGACGCCACTGCGCTCGATCGCATCCGCGAGCACTTCAGGGCGCAACCCAATCGTCACCGGCCGCCGATGCTGCTGGTGCTCACGCACATCGACCGGCTGCGCCCATTCGCCGAATGGGACCCGCCCTATGACTTGGCGGCCGCGACGCGGGCCAAGGCGCAATCGATCCGCGGCGCGCTCGAGGCGGCGGCTGCCGAGCTCGGATTTGCCGTCAGCGAGGTGGTGCCGGTGCGCACCGATATTGCGGTGGCGCCCTACAACATCGATGCGCTGTGGGTGAAGATCCTCGAGCTGATGCCGGAGGCGCAACGCGCGCGCCTGCTGCGCATGTTGAAAGATCTGCAAAGCACATCCAATTGGGGGGCCATCTGGTCACAGGCTGTCAACGCCGGTCGCGTCATTGGGGAGACGCTCTTTACACGGAGTGAGAACCATGTCGCAGACGCGCAAGCCGGCGGCCCCGAAGGAGGGCGGCCAGCCGGCAAGGGCCAAGAGGGCTGAAGCAGACGCCGCCATGCGCAACGGCGACGGCAGCGGCTACGGCGTCGAAGGAGTGCCCGCGGTCGACGCCTGGTTGCGCGGCACCCAGATCGCTACCATCGGCATATTCGTCATTGCCGTGCTGTGGTGCGCCTATGTGGCGCAACCGGTGATCGTTCCCGTGCTGCTGGCCTGGGCAATCGCCACCATCGTGCTGCCGATCGTGAGGTGGCTCAGCGACCACCGCGTTCCGCGCGTGCTGGCCGCCATCGTCGTCAGCGTGTTGTTGTTTGTCCTGATCGTCAGCCTGCTGGCGCTGCTGTCGGCACCGGTGGCCTACTGGCTCGGCCGGGCGACGGAGATCGGCACGCTGATCAAGCAAAAGTTGCAAACCATGGGGCAGCCGCTGGCGCTGCTGGGGGAGTTGCAGAAAGCGCTCAACGCCATCGGCTCGGGCGAAAGCACGCTGAAGGTGGAGGCGCAGCAATCGACCCTGGTCGGCACGATCATCTCGATCCTGACGCCGGCGGTCAGCCAATTCGTGCTCTTCCTCGGCGCGCTGGTCTTCTATCTGATCTATCAGCGGCAATTGCGCAGCACCGTGGTGTATTTGCTCAGCGATCGCCAGGCGCGCCTCGCGACACTCAGAACGCTGAGCGATATCGACGAGAATATGACCACCTACTTCGGCACCTTCACCATCGTCAATATCTGCCTCGGTCTCATTACCGTGGTGCTGACCTGGGTAGTCGGCTTGCCCAATCCATTGCTGTGGGGTGTGCTGGCCGCCATGCTTAACTATATTCCCTACCTCGGGCCGGCGATCGTGGTTGCAACCCTCGCTGTGGTCGGCCTGGTCACCTATCCTACCCTGGGCGAAGTGGCCGTGGCGCCGCTCATCTATATCGGCATGGTGACCGTCGAGGGCCAATTCATTACGCCGGCGTTTATGGGCAGTCGCCTCGAGCTCAACCCCTTCGCGGTGTTCCTCGCTATTGCCTTCTGCACCTGGTTTTGGGGTCCGATCGGCGCCTTCTTGGCGGTGCCGCTGCTGATGGCGCTGACCGTGACCCTCAGCAATGCGGTGGGTAGCGAACCGCCCGACCTGCCCGATTGAACCAAACCGGCCCGATGGCGTTTTACCGGACAGATACGGGCTTCAGCTAAGCAAGGAGCGTGGAGATGGCGCAGAGCACCAATTATTCCGGGTCGACGACCCACGACATCAAGGAAAAGGCCACCAACCAATTCGAACGGATGGCCGACAAGGCAACCGACAATTTCCGGACCATGGCCGGTCAAGCTGAAGACGCCGCCAACCGTATGGTCGAACACGGCCGCGAGGTGGGCGATCGGATGCAGGAGGTTGCCGGCAACTTCAAGGGGGCCGTTGACCGCTCGGTCAAAGATCAGCCGATGGCGACCCTGGCCATGGCGGCGGTGGTGGGCTTCGTGCTCGGCGCGCTGTGGAAGTCATAAACCCGTCGGCGCCAGCTAGGCCGTAGAGGGGCATTGCCATGTTCCGAGCACTGATCAACGACGCCAAGTCGGCCGCGACCTCGCTGGTTGTCAAATACCTGGCGCGGGCCTCGGTGGCGGTGCCCTTCATCATCGCCGTCGGTTTTGCCATCGCGGCGATTACCCACCTCGTCGTTAATCGCTTCGGTGCCGTTGCCGGCTGCTGGTTACTCGCCGCGGCCTTCACCCTGATCGGCCTGGCGGCGACACTGTTCGTCAAACACAAGGAGCAGGAGGAGGCGAACGCCGAGCAAGCGGCGGCAGCCTCCGATACCGCTGCTGTCGCGCATGAGGTTGCCGCGCAGGCGCCGCTGGCGTTGTTGGGGGCGCTGATGTCGACGCCGCTCGGTCCCAAAGCGCTGGGCGGCGGCGTCAAGGCAATGGCGCGCAATCTGCCCCTGGTCGTGCTGTTGGCGCTGATTGCCATGCTGTTCTGGCCGACCGATGAGAACGCGGTTGGCGAGGCGGCCGACGATGGCCTGGCACCGTCGCCGCCGGCGCCGGAACCCAATGGCGCCTACCGGCCGCACGGCAACGGCTATCAGCACGACCATGCGGCGTGACGCACGCCGCCGCGCCGCGCATGCTGCCGGTGCCAAGCGGTGGGGTGCGTCCCCGCCGTCGGCCGATGCCGTGCCATCGGCATTCGAAGCGGGTGAGCCACCGGTAATGACGCTCGATCCGGGGTGGCGGGAACGGGGCAGCCTTCCAAGCGTTCGCCAATGGTCTCGGCCGAGGCGGGGCCTGGCGATTAGCTAGCCGCCGGCGCCGATCGTTGTCCCACGTTTGCCCCGCCAGCACGCGCGCTGGCAAGCGAGCACCGGAACGGTCGCGGCGTCAGCGGGTGGTCGCGTGCTGAGAGCTCGCGCGTGAAAGCCGGTCTTTATCCGCAGTAAACAGGAGGTTTGAACATGGATTGGAATCGCATCGAAGGCAGCTGGAAGCAGTTCAGTGGTAAAATCAAGGAGCAGTGGGGCAAACTCACCGACGACGACATCACGCAGATCAACGGCAGTCGCGAGCAACTCGAAGGCAAGATCCAGGCGAGATACGGCTACGCCAAGGATCAGGTGCGCAAGGACGTTGACGACTGGGTGAGCCGTCAGTAGCCGCCCGCCGTGGCCGAACCACCGGGCCGCACGCAGCGCGTGCGGCCCGCGTGCGTTGTCGGCCGCCGCGCTCGAGAAATCGGCTCACGCGGGTCGCGACTGGCGCCGCAGCCTGGCCCTGTGCCGGCAGCCGCTGTGGAAAACCCACGCCGGCGATGGGCGTGTGGATGTCGGCGGCCAGTGCGTCGTTATCGACTCCGCCATCCTGCCGGAAACGGCCATACTGCGCCGGCAACACCGATTCGGGTGATGCCGCGGTGCGCAACCAACGAGGGTAAAAAATGAAGCTCATTATCGGCAGGCCAGATGAGACCGAGGTGGTGCTGGCGGAGGAGGTGAATGGGGCCTGGAAGCCCAATCCCAACATCGCCTCGGAGATGACGACGTTTCTACAGGGCGCCGACCCTGAGCAGTTCGAGATGTGGGTCGAAGAGCCGGAGTGAGGCAAAAGCTCGGGCTAACACCATGAGCGCGCGCCGCCTGCCGCATCTTGCGCGGCAAGCGGCGTGTTCGGTGCGCTCAGGCGAGACGCCAAACGGCGGTGCGCTTGATCTCGGCGTCCTCCAGTTCGCGCGTGACGGGGACCTGGTAGCGGGCGATGGCATCAAAGCGGTGGCGGGGGAAGTAGCCACGGCCGGGGTCGCCGACGAGGACCAGGGTGTGGCGTCTTCGCACCGTGTCGATGTAGGCCAGCACGCGTTCGGCGAGCGCGCGTTCGTAGAACAGATCGCCGATCAGGACCACATCGTGGTGCGCGGGCGATGCCGCCAAGAGATCGCCGTCGCTGAGGTTCAAGGCGAGGCCATTGGCCTCGGCGTTGAGCCCGATGGCGGCGATCGCGAAGCCATCGATATCGGCCGCCAGCACCGAAGCGGCGCCAGCCTTGGCGGCGGCAATGGCCACAAGGCCGGAGCCGGCGCCCAGATCAAGCACCCGGCGCCCGGCCACGAGGTGTGGCTGATCGAGAACGTAGCGCGCCAATGCCTGCCCCCCGGCCCAGGCAAATGCCCAGTAGGGCGGCGGCAGATTGATGCGCGCGAGCTCGTCCTCGGTTTTGCGCCAGATTGGCAGCGTTTCCTCGGCAAGGTGGAGGCTTATTTCCGGGACCAGCGGCACCGGCAGCAGCTTGGTATTGGCAACAATGAATGCGCGCGCCGCCATGGTCCGTGAGAGCAGCACGGCGGGCAGTCGCCGGCAAGCCCGGCCACCGGCATGGCTCGGCCGCTGGCGCGTTGTAGGGATCGGCTCGGACCGGTATCCTGCGGCTGACCAAATGAGGAGCGCGCACCCATGACCCTTGGCCTGTCGTTGTCGGCCTTCACCATGCTGCACGTGGTGCTCAGCCTGATCGGACTATTGAGCGGGGTGGTGGTGGTGCTCGGCATGCTCGCGGGCCAGCGGCTGCCGATCTGGACCGCGCTGTTTCTCGCCACCACCATCTTGACCAGCGTCACCGGCTTCATGTTCCCGTTTGCGCGCTTATTGCCCTCGCACATGGTCGGGATCATTTCGCTACTGGTGCTGGCGATTGCGGTGCCGGCGTACTACGGCTTCCGGCTCGCGGGCCCGTGGCGCTGGGTGTATGTGGTCACCGCCGTGATTGCCCTTTATCTCAATGCCTTCGTCGCGGTGGTGCAAGCCTTCCAGAAGCTGCCGGTGCTGGCGCCGCTGGCGCCCACCCAAAGCGAGCCACCGTTTGTTGCCGCCCAGCTCGCGTTGCTTGTGATCGCGACCCTGCTGGTCGCATTGGCGGTGAGAGCGTTCCATCCCGAAGCGCAGCAGGTGTTGTCGTAACTGCGCGCCCGCGCGATGTCGGCGGCACCATCGTTTACCGTTGCCAGCACCATGACCAAACTCAAACTCGAGGCCGTCTCCTGCTACGAGCGTGACGTCACGCTGCGGCTCCCATTTCGCTTCGGCGTCATTACCGTGACGCGGGCGACGCAGGCGGTGATCCGCGCTACCATCGCGCTCCCCGACGGGCGGACGAGCGTCGGGGTTGCGGCCGAGAGCCTGGCCGCCAAATGGTTCGACAAAAGCCCGATCTTCAGCGATGCGCAAAACCTGGAGCAGTTGCGTCAGTCGCTGGCCTTGGCCATAGGGCTCTACCGTGACCGGGGCTGGAGCACGCCGTTCGGTCTCTACAGCGGCTGCTACCCCGAGCAGCTCAAGCGCGGAGCAGAGCTTGGATTGCTGCCACTGGTGGCGGGCTATGGTCCCGCGCTCCTCGATCGCGCCATTCTCGATGCGCTCGGGCGCGTCAGCGGCCAGTCTTTTGCCGACATGATCCGCGGCAATCTGCCGGGCCTTGCCGTCACCGAGCTCACCCCCGATCTCGACGGTTTCGAGCTTGCCGGCTTTCTCGCCGGGCTCAGTCCGGGGTGTCAGATCGCCGTGCGGCACACCGTTGGCCTGCTCGACCCGATCGTGGCCAGCGACCAGACCGCCGCCGAGCGGGTCGGCGATGGGCTCCCGGAGACGCTCGAGGAGGTGGCGCGCAGCTATCGCGGCCGCTACTACAAGCTGAAGGTGGGCGGGGATGTCACGGCCGACCTCGAGCGCCTGACCCGCATCGCCGCGGTCCTCGACCGCGAGATCGGCGACTACCGCGCCACGCTTGATGGCAACGAGCAATACGACGACGTCGACGGCATTGCCGAGCTTTGGCAGCGGATGTGCCAGACGCCGGCGCTGGCCCGGCTGGTGGCTTCGACGCTGTTCATCGAACAGCCAATCAAACGCGGGGCGGCGCTCACACACTCGGTGGCCGCTCTGGCCCGCCTGAAGCCGTTGATCATCGATGAATCCGACGGTGAACTGTCCTCGTTTCCGACCGCCCGGCGATTGGGCTACAGCGGCGTTTCGAGTAAGACCTGTAAGGGCCTCTACAAGTCGATTCTCAACGCCGCACGCGTGGCGAAGCTCAATGCCGAGGCTGGGTCGGATCGCTACTTTTTGAGCGCCGAAGACCTCACCACCTTGGCCGGCGTCAGCGTGCAGCAAGACCTGGCGCTGGTGTCGCTGTTGGGGCTTGGCCACGTCGAACGCAATGGCCACCACTTCATCGATGGCATGTCGTTTGCCCCAGCGCACGAGCAGGCGGCCTTCGCCGGCGCGCATCCCGATCTCTACGACCGTGCCGGCGGCCCGGCGCGACTTGCCATCAGGGACGGTCAACTTCGGCTTCAATCGCTGGACTGCCCGGGGTTTGCGGTGGCGGCAGCAATGGACTTCGGGGCGATGCGGTCGATGCCGGCGGCGCCCACGTCGCGGCTGCTGCCGGCGTTCGCGGAGAGGGGGTAGTGGCGGTGTCGGGTCCAGCAGACCTGCCAGAGCGCTTCGCCTCGGTTGCGGAGCTTGAGGACTTTCTGAGCCAGCCGCCGCCGGATCTGATCGCCGAGCTGGCCACGGTTCGGGGTGACATCTTGCTGCTGGGGGTCGCCGGCAAAATCGGACCGACCTTGGCGCGCATGGCCAAGCGCGCGGCCCCGGACAAACGCGTGGTTGGGGTCGCCCGCTTTTCCGACCCCGGCGTACGCGATGGCTTCGAACGGGCCGGCGTCGAGACCATTGCCTGTGACCTTGCCGACCGGGCCGCGGTGGCGGCGCTGCCGCGGCTCGATAATGTGATCTACATGGCGGCCATGAAATTCGGGGCGAGCGGCAATCCCGCCCTGACCTGGGCCATGAACGTGCACGTGCCCGCGATCGTGGCCGAGACGTTCCACGCGTCCCGCATCGTCGCCTTCTCCACCGGCTGCGTCTATCCGTTCGTGCCGGTGACCGGCGGTGGCGCCAGCGAGGAAACGCCAGCGCTGCCGCCCCCGGGGGACTACGCCAACTCGTGCGTCGGTCGCGAGCGCATGTTCGAATACTTTTCGGGGCGGCTCGGCACCGCCGGCCGGATGCTGCGGCTCAACTATGCCATCGACATGCGCTATGGCGTGTTGCACGACATCGCCACCAAGGTGCGCGATGGTGTGCCGATCGATCTCGGCATGGGTCATGTCAATGTGATCTGGCAGGGCGATGCCAACGCCGTGAGCCTGCGCACCCTGGCGCGCACGACCCGGCCAACCAGCCCGCTCAACGTCACCGGGCCCGAGACGCTGGAGGTGCGCCAGCTGGCCAAGGAATTTGCGCGGCGGTTCGGGCGCCCGGCGCGCTTCATCGGCGAGGAAGCGCCGACCGGATGGATCAATAACGCCGCCCGCATGCTGCGCGAATTTGGACCGCCGCGGGTACCGATCGAGCGCATGCTCGATTGGACCGCCGATTGGCTGGCGCGCGGCATGCCGAGCCACGGCAAGCCGACGCGCTACGAGGTGCGCGATGGCCAGTATTGACCCCGCCGAGGCTGGCCGGATCGTCGAGCTTGCAGCGAGCGACGCCCCGGCGCTGTGCCCGCTCTCCGACGAAGCCGGCTGGAACCAGGTCGCCGGCGATTGGCGGCTGATGTTGGGTCTCGGCCAGGGCTTTGGCCAGCGCGAGAACGGGCGCTGGATCGGCAGCGCGCTGACCTTGCCGCTGGCGCCGTCGTTGTGCTGGGTCAGCATGGTATTGGTGACGTCGACCGCGCGCGGCAGGGGGCTCGGCACCGAACTGCTGGCGCGCTGCCTGGCGGCGGCCGACGCCAGCGGCCGCGTGGCTGGGCTCGATGCCACCGAATTCGGCCGCCCAATTTACCTGCCGCTGGGGTTCCGGGATGTCTTTGCCCTATCGCGCTGGTATTGGCCGGCGCCCGCGCCGGCGCCGGTCGATCCGCCGGTGGGCATCGCCGTGCGCGCGCTAACGGCCGCTGACCTGGCCCCGATCTGCGCCTATGATGCCGCGCTGAGCGGTCTGGCGCGGCCCGCCATTCTGGCCGATCTCTGGCGCCGATCGACCGACTTCGGCCAGCTTGCCATCGGCCGCGGCGGCGTGAAGGGGTTCGTGCTCGGCCGCGACGGCCGTTCGAGCTGGCATATCGGACCGATCGTGGCTGACGATGAGGCGACGGCTTTGGCGTTACTGAGCGCGGCCGCCGCGGCCCTGACGGCGCCGGTGATCGTCGACATTCCCGACCACCATCGTCAGCTTGGGGCGTGGCTCGGTGCCAATGGTGCGGTCGCGCCACGCCGTTTCATGCGCATGCTGCGCGGTGACCCGCCGGCGCCAGGTGAAGAGGCGCGGATATTCGCCCTGGCCGGACCGGAGCTGGGCTAGGGGCGTGAGATCGAGGAGCCGTTGCCATGACTATCCCCGCCGAGGTCCTCGCCATTGTGCGGCGCGGCGCCGTGTTGCCCGCGCACCCGCTGGCGCTCGATGCCGAGCGGCGGTTCGACCGGCAATCGCAGCGTGCGCTCAGCCGCTATTACATCGACGCCGGTGCCGGTGGTCTCGCGGTCGGCGTGCATGCCACGCAATTTGCGATTCGCGAGGCGGGCCTCTACCGTCCGGTGCTGGAATTGGCGGCCGAGACGGCGGCGGACTGGGCGCGGCGTCCCCTGGTCTTGATCGCAGGGGTCATCGGTCAGACCCCGCAGGCGCTGGCCGAGGCGCGACTTGCCCGCGCCATCGGCTATCATGCCGTGCTGTTGGGTCTTGGCGGCATGCATGGTGCCAGCGAGGACGCCCTGATCGAACATTGCCAGGCGGTTGCCCGCGAGCTTCCCGTGATTGGCTTCTATCTGCAGACCGCGGTTGGCGGCATTGCCTTGTCGCGCGGTTTTTGGACCCGTTTTGCCGCCATTGAGAACGTGATTGCCATCAAGGTCGCACCGTTCGACCGCTATCGCACGCTCGACGTCGCCTTCGGTGTGGCGGCTGCCGGTGCCGAGGACCGGATTAGCCTCTACACCGGTAACGACGACCATATCGTCGCCGACCTCGTGACCCCCATGCGCATCCGCACCAGGGCGCGCGAGGTGACGCTGCGTTTCCAGGGGGGATTGCTGGGGCACTGGAGCGTGTGGACCAAATCCGCCGTCGAACTGTTGGGTCGGTCGCAGGCGTGTCGCGACAGCGGGGTGGTGCCAGCCGATCTTTTGGCGATGGACGCGATGGTCACCGACTGCAACAGCGTCATTTTCGATGTTGGCAATGGCTTTGCCGGCTGCATCGCCGGTTGCCACGAGATTCTCAGGCGGCAAGGGCTGATGCTGACCGCCCACTGCCTCGATCCTAAGCAGACCCTGAGTCCTGGACAGGCGGCCGGCATCGACCGCATCAGCGCCACCTACCCGGAGTTCGACGACAGCGCCTTCGTTACGGCCAATCTCGCCCGCTGGCGAAGCTAACCGCGGGCCTTGCCGAGGGATGGCGATGGACGTGCCACCTGGCCGTCGGGCAGGCCGCCATCGTCGCTTCCGTGATGAGGTCTCCTCTGCCCCGCGGTGGCTGCTTGGCTGCTCGGGGCGCACGCGAGCGGCAAGCGGTGGTGGGGGCATCCCCCACCGCCAGGTCGGGGGATGGGGATCACCGCATCGCTGCTATGGTCTCGCGAGGCTTCCTTACTCTCGGTCGTGCTGTTGGTCGGGTACCGCGTCGGCGAAGGCCGGCAGTGCCATTGCCGCAGCCTCCGCCATCAACAGTCTCGGGAAACGCCCAACGTCCACCTTGAATCGCCGCGCATTGCTGAGCTGGGGTACCAGGCAGATGTCGGCGAGACTGGGAGCCGAACCGAAACAAAATGGGCCCGGCTGATCCCTCAGCATGACCTCGCAAGCCTCAAGACCCTCCCTATTGACCCATGCCGCCCAATCGGCAACGGCGTCCTCTTCGACGCCGAGGCTGCGCAGGCGATTAAGCACCTTCAAGTTCTGGACCGGGTGGATGTCACACGATATCGCCAGCGCAAAAGCGCGCACGCGGGCGCGGGCCAAAGGATCGGAAGGCAGGAGTGGGGCTTGTGGATGGGTCTCGTCCAGCCATTCGATGATCGCCAAAGATTGCGTGAGCACACCACCGGGTTCGAATTCGAGCGTAGGCACGAGGCCCTGCGGATTGAGCGCGAGATAGCCCACTGCGCGCTGTTCGCCTTTGCGCAGGTGATGCGAGCGATGCTCGACCTGTACGCCCTTGAGGTTGAGGGCGATCCTGACGCGGAAGGCAGCGCTGCTTCTAAAGTATCCGTGCAGCTTCATAGCATCGCCTTAGATCGACATTGAGAAAGCAATGTTGACAGTAGTCACTGAAAGAACGCTGTCAATTTACCGGTGCTGGGCGCCACGCCGGACTAGGATTTCAGCGGCCACGGCCCAAGTCCATCAAGCGCACCGCCGCCACCGGTCGGGCCAGTCGTAAGCTCTGGCGACCGCCGCATCAACACCTTGGCCCGGCTTTTGCCGTGCATCAGGTATCCGGCAACACATTAAAGGTCGAGGCCGCGCCCCCCAAGCTCCAGGCTTGGTTCAGCCCTGCACCTCGCAGGCAAGCCAGTAGGTGGTTCGGGAGGGTCGTGTCGCGCTTTAGCCAAATTTGAACGAACCAAATTTGAACGCTGTGCGACTTTCCGCATCCGTGCACCGCGCGTCAGTCCAGGTCGCAAGGCGCCGGCGGCCAGATTATTGGGATCTTCAGACGCGCCGGCCGTGTCGCCTGCATGCCTGTCTGTGACCACAGCTAAATCCCAAGAGCGCGCCCGGAAACTTCGCTGGGATCGTGGCAAAGTCCAATACGAGCCCTATTGCAGCTTGGGGCTGGCTTGGCGCCCACCGGAACCGGAGTACGTCGATGATTGGATCTGTTGATGCCATGCTGCGATTGTCTGCGGTCCTGCTCCTTTTGGTGGTGGACAGTCCGGCACTGTCGGCTGACTGCCGGGCCGAGGTCGAGGCCGCATTCCAAAATCTGCACATGCCGGGCCGGGCATACCGACGCCAGACGACGATGGCCGCCAGCGTTCATGTCGCCGACCCTAGGGGGATTCGAATCCTGCGTGAAACCGCTGAGTTCATTCCACCCGATCGAAAACGCAGGATCTTGGATTACGACGGAGGTCAACCTCCAACCGAAATGATACGGGTCGGCGAACGGACATGGATGCGCCAGTACCAAGCCTGGTTCGAGGGCTACGGCTGGGTAGACCAAGACACCTTTCGCAGCGGACTCGGGTCCACGAAGACGCGATTTGAATGTCTTGGAACAGTCGCGTTCGAGGGCAAGACTTATGCCGGTTACCGAACAAGTGATGACGATGACTCACGGCGAGAGATAGTTGTTGATACCGCGGGGAAGATACCCCAAGAGCCGGATCTGGCGAGGCTCAGGCAGCAACTGACACTCTGGCGCACGATCTTGGTGGATCGGCAAACAAGATTGCCGGCGTACGAGATTTTTGCGATCGCGACAGGGCTTGATAGTCCGATCTGGAAAATGGAGTACACCTATTCCCGCGACATTAAGATTGAACCTCCAGTGCAATAGGTCGGCGGCCGCCGCCCAGCCAGCAGGGCCCCTGGCAAACGCTGGCCAATCCGCGCTGCCGGAGCCACCACCACCGAATCTGGGGGTCACCAGCCCGCTGGAAAGCCCTCGCGATGCGGCGCGGGGCCGAACCTGTCCCACCTCAGAACAGCACCCGTGTGGCGCAGCAAATGGACGACGCCCTAGCCTGGGCATCGCTCCGGTAGCTCTCTTTCTAGAAAACACCCAGAGTTGCCACTCGTTCGCCGGTCGAGACTGTAGAGAGCGTCGTGGAGCGAACGAACACACCCTCCTGCGGTGCCGTAAACATTTCGACGTCCCGGCCATGGATATCAACGGTACGGGCCAGGAGCTGCCCTTTTTCGACTCGCTCGCCGAGCTTCGCCAACGTGAAGAGAAGACCACCGCGTTTGGCGCGAATGGTGAGGAAATCCCGCATCACGTAATTTGCCTTGGGTGCGACACGCGCTCCCTCGATCATGCCTAGTCCGATCAGGCCGTTGCGAATGCAGCGCACGCCTTCGGCGATGACCTCAGGCTCAAGGCGCCCGCCTTCGCCGATTTCAAACGTAAATGAAGGAACGCCGGCCGCAGTTGCCTCGACGCAGAGGATGCCGCGGCTGACGTACATGCCCGTCTCACCCAATACGATGAACCCGGAGTCACATTGCTCAGCGAGCCAAAGTGCCTTCTTGCTGTTATCGCCAAGCGCAGGACCTGGAAGGATCGAGATCGGCACATACCGCCCACCGCGTGTGGGCGTATGAATGTCGAAGGCAAAGCTGCACATCCCAATCAGCTCGAACAGCTTGGCCGCCAACTGCTGAGAGAGATTTCCTTGAGCGTCGCCGGGAAAGCATGTCCAAGTATCAATCGGTGCTTGATCCAGCGGTGACTTAATGAATTGTGATACCGGAATGCGATGGTCGGCGTGGAAGGCCAGAGGATGCTGCACGGGCACGGCAATGATCGAGCCGCTGAGCGCATGCGGGTCCATATCCTTGAGCACTCCTGTGATGATCGATACGCCGGCAACCTCATCACCGTGGATAGCGGCACCGATATAAAGGCGCGGACCAGGCTTTGCTCCATTGATGACGACGACGGGAAGACGGATGACTGTGCCATCCGACAGCTCGGTCAGAGGCGGATCGAGAACTGCCTTGCTGCCGGGCGCGACGCTGGCGTCACCGACCCTTATGGGCAAAGGCGGATTACGAGGTACGTTCACGGCCGCGTTCATTGGGTGGTATCCGGCGTAGCTTACTCGTTTTTGCCTCTTATAATTCAGCGTGTCGTGCGCGGGTCGTGGCAGTTACGGTAAGGGCGCACGATGGATCGCTGGCGTT
>DATFXD010000146.1:0-6630 GCA_035258605.1 Hyphomicrobiaceae bacterium
TCGGCGGCGGAGCGCGAAATGCTGCTGCGCATCCTGCGCTTTGGCACCTTGCGCGTCGACGACGTGATGGTGCCGCGTGCCGACATCATCGCCGTCGACGAGAGCGAGCCGATCCGCGAGCTGTTGCGCACGTTCGACGTGGCCGGAGTTTCGCGCGTGCCGCTGTTTCGCGAGTCGCTCGATGATCCGCGCGGCATGGTGCACGTCAAGGATCTGCTGCGCTGGCTCTATGGTGATGCCAGCGGCCGCGACGGCAATGGCGTGGCCGCCGCGCCGGCGGCCCGGCAGGATCGAGGCAACGAGCCGCCGCCCGACCTTTCCCGCACCGATTTGTCGAAGCCCATTGCCGCAACCAAGCTGCGCCGACCCATGATCTATGTGCCGCCGTCGATGCCGGCGGCGAACCTGCTCATTCGCATGCAGTCGACGCACATCCACATGGCGCTGGTCGTCGACGAGTACGGCGGCACCGACGGCCTGGTCACGATCGAGGATCTGGTCGAACAGATCGTCGGCGACATCGAGGATGAACACGACGAGGCGGAAGCCGCCAACATCATCAAAGATGCCAAGCTCGGTCTCTTGACCGCGGCGCGCACGCCCGTGCGCGAGCTCGAGCAGCATCTGGGGATCAGGCTGTTGAAGGACGACGAGGAGGCCGACATCGATACCCTCGGCGGGTTGGTGTTCCAGCTGGTCGGACGCGTGCCGGCGCGCGGCGAGCTGATCCGGCACCCGGCCGGCGTCGAGTTTGAAGTGCTCGACGCCGACCCGCGCCGGGTGAAGAAGCTGCGCGTCCACGTCACCCGCCAGGCGGCGACCTCGGACTCAAGCGTTGCCAAATCCTGACCCGACCCCGAGCTACGCCAACGAGCCACCGCCGGTCGGGGTTGGGATCACGGCGCGGCTCGCCTGTGGCGTGGCGGCCTGGGCGACGGCGCTGCGGGGGCTCGCGGGCTGGCGCCGCTGGGCCGCCGCCGGGGCAGCCGGTGCCACCGCCGTGCTGGCCATGGCCCCGTTCAACCTGTGGCCGGTGCTGTTCTTTACTCTGCCGGCGCTCATCTGGCTGATCGACGGTGCGCTCGCCGCCACGCCGGCGCCGCGCGCTGATCGCGGCGGGCGGCGCGCGCTCAAGTCGGCGGCGGCGGTCGGCTGGTGGTTCGGGTTTGGCTATTTTGTGGCGGGGCTCTACTGGATCGGCGCGGCCTTTCTGGTGGAACCCGAGGCGTTCGCGGCGCTGTTGCCGCTCGCCGTCACCGGGCTGCCGGCGGGGCTCGCGCTGTTCCCCGCCGCCGCGGTAATGTTGGCAGCCCCGTTCTGGCGCACCGGCGTCTGGCGGGTCGTGGCGCTGGCGCTCGCCCTCTCGGCCACGGAGTACGCCCGCGGCCATGTGCTGACGGGATTTCCCTGGAACCTTCTCGGCTACGCGCTGACCGCCTCGCCATCGCTGCTGCAGAGTGCCGCCCTGGTTGGCATCTATGGCCTCACCCTGATCGCCGGCATGGTGTTTGGGATGCCGCTGGTGCTGCTGGCGGCGGCTGGCCCGGGTACGAACGGCCGCCAGCCGCGGCGGCTGGCATTCACTATTGCCGTGGTGCCGCTGCTGTTGGCGGCGGTCTGGGGGCATGTGCGGCTTGGCGGCGAGGACGCCCTCACCCCCGGCGTCAAGATCCGCATCGTGCAACCAAGCGTACCCCAGCAGCAGAAATGGCGACCCGAGAATCAGGAGGGCATTTTCCTTGACCATCTGCGGTTGTCGGCCAGCAACGCCGCCGGCGCCGTCGACAACCTCGCCGGCATCACGCATGTGGTGTGGCCGGAGGCGGCGATGCCGTTCCTGCCGCTCGACCAGCCCGCGGTCAGGGCCGCGATCGGCCGCCTGCTGCCCGAAGGTACGCTGTTGCTTGCCGGCGGCCTGCGCGCCGAAACCGCGCCGCCGGGTTCGCCGCGACCGCGGCAATTCTTCAACAGCCTGTTGGTATTCGGGCCTGGGGGCAGCGCGCTCGCCCACTACGATAAGGTCCACCTCGTCCCGTTTGGCGAATACCTGCCGGCGCAGGCGGCCCTGGAAGCGATTGGCCTTGAGCAGCTCACCCGCTTGCGCGGCGGCTTCACCAGCGGTCCGCGGCCAGCACCGATGGTGCGCGTGCCGGGGCTGCCGCCGGTGGCGCCGCTGATTTGCTACGAGGCGATCTTTCCGCACGCTATCGCCGAGGCGGGCGAGCGGCCAGCGCTGATCGTCAACCTCACCAATGATGGTTGGTTCGGCAACTCGACGGGCCCGCGGCAGCACCTGCAGCAGGCGCGGGTGCGGGCGGTGGAAGAGGGGGTGCCGCTGTTGCGGGTCGCCAACAACGGCATCTCGGCCATGATCGATGGCCATGGTCGCAGCCTGATCGAGCTTGGCCTCGATCAGACGGGGTCGGTCGATACCGGGTTGCCGGCGGCGCTGCCACCAACCCCCTACGCCCGGTTTGGCGATGGCATTTTCGCCTCGCTCTGGCTGCTGGGGGCGGCAGCCCTCGCGGTGGCGGCACGGCAACGCTCACGCTTAGCGGGGGCATGACCTCACCGCCGTCGTTCACCTGAGGTTGACGCGTTCCTCATCTGCACCTACCAATTGCAGGGCAACGACAGGTTTGACGGGGCGCGAGTGAGAATGTCGAGACCGACCGAGTTCGCCGCGGAGGCCGATGGCGATGAAAAAGGCTCGCGCCGACCCAATCCCATCGATGTGCATGTGGGGAGCCGGGTTCGCTTCCGCCGCATGCTGTTGGGCATGAGCCAGGAGAAGCTCGGCGAGAAGCTTGGGCTGACCTTTCAGCAAATCCAAAAGTATGAAAAGGGCATCAACCGCATCGGCGCCAGCCGGCTGTTCGACCTGGCGCAGGTATTGGGGGTGTCGGTGCAGTTCTTTTATGAAGAGGCGCCGACCGCCGACGTGCCGAGTTTTGTGGCCGACGGCCTGTCCGAGCGCCCCGCCGAAAGCTCGATCGTCGAATTTCTGCGCAGCCGCGACGGGCTCGAGCTCAACAAGGCGTTTGTGCGCATCTCGGATATTCGCGCCCGCCGCGCCATTGTGGAACTGGTGCGCAGCCTGGCCGACGACGATCTCGTGGAATGAGCCGCGAGCCTCGCCGCCAGCCGCACACCAACTGACGTCGCCCGTGCCCAACGCCGGGTGGGGCGATCTTGACCCCCGACCTAAACACTGTAACAAGACGGCCCATTCGGCGCTTGAGCCAAGGGGAACACTGTGGCGCGAAAGTCCTATCTGTTTACCAGCGAATCCGTGTCGGAGGGGCATCCGGACAAGGTTTGCGACCGCATTTCCGATGAGGTGGTCGATCTCTTTTACCGCGAAGGGCCGCGCGCCGGCGTCGATCCCTGGCAGCTCAGAGTCGCCTGCGAGACCTTGGCCACCACCAATCAAGTGGTGATCGCCGGCGAAACGCGCGGACCCAAGACCATCACCCGGGACCTGGTCGCGCACGTGGCGCGGCTGGCGATCAAGGACATCGGCTACGAGCAGGATGGGTTCCATTGGGATCGGTGCGACGTCAAGGTGCTGCTGCATCCGCAATCGGCCGACATTGCCCAGGGCGTCGACAGCGGCGGCAATCGCGATGAGGGTGCCGGCGATCAGGGCATTATGTTTGGCTTCGCCTGCCAGGATACGCCCGAGCTGATGCCGGCGCCGATCTACTATAGTCACAAGATCCTTCGCCTGATCTCGGAAGCGCGGCACGCCGGCAGGGAGGCGGTGCTGGGCCCCGACTCCAAGAGCCAGGTCACCGTGCGCTACGAGAACGGCAAGCCGGTTGCCGCCACCCAGATCGTCGTCTCCCACCAGCACCTGGTGGAATCAATGACCTCGCTGCAGGTGCGCGAACTGGTCGAGCCCTACGTACGCAAGGCCCTGCCCAGCGGCTGGATCAGCAAGGACACCGTGTGGCACGTCAACCCCACCGGCAAGTTCCACATTGGCGGGCCGGACGGTGATTCGGGGCTGACCGGGCGCAAGATCATCGTCGACACTTACGGCGGCGCGGCACCGCACGGCGGCGGCGCCTTCTCGGGCAAGGATCCCACCAAGGTCGATCGCTCGGCGGCTTACGCTGCGCGCTACCTCGCCAAGAACGTGGTGGCCGCCGGTCTCGCCGATCAATGTACCATTCAACTCGCCTACGCCATCGGCGTGGCGAGGCCGCTGTCGATCTACGTCGACGTCGGCGCCAATCCCAACGACATCGATGTCGCCAAGCTGGAGCAGGTGCTGGGCGACCTCGTCGATCTATCGCCGCGCGGCATCCGCAAGCATCTTGAGCTCAACAAGCCGATCTACGCCCGCACCTCGGCCTATGGCCACTTCGGGCGCGAGCCCGACAATGAGGGCGGTTTCTCCTGGGAGAAGACCGACCTTGGGTCGACCCTGAAGGCGGCCCTGGGCTAAGCCCCGGCGGCCGCGCCGGATCGGCGCGCATCGGCCGCGGCCACCCGGCCGCTTGAGTCCCGGCGGCCTCGGTCGTCCCCTCGTTGCAGTATCCCTTCGGCAGGGCGGCCGGGAGGAGTGCGGCCGGGGGCAGTGAGACCGGCACATGCACGAGGATGACGGGCACGAGAATGACGGGCACGAGGATGACGGGCGCCGTGAGTTGCGCAGCTTCGGTCGCCGGCGCGGCCGGGCGCTCAGCGCCCGCCAGGGGGAGCTGTGGCGCGATCTGTTGCCACGCCTGGCGCTCCCCGCCGATGCCGCCACCCTCGCCCAACCCGGCACGTTGTTTGCGCACCCCGTCCATCAGCTGTGGCTCGAAATCGGTTTTGGGGGTGGCGAGCACCTGTTGTGGCAAGCCGATCAGCATCCCGAGGCGGGCATTATCGGGTGCGAACCGTTCCAGGATGGCGTCATCAAGGTGCTCTCCGTGCTCGCGGCGCGGCCGCGCGGCAATATCCGCCTCTACCCCGATGATGCGCGCGGCCTGCTGCGCCAGCTTCCGACCGCGGCCATTGCCCGCGCCTTCGTGCTCTTTCCCGACCCGTGGCCCAAGCGCCGGCATTGGAAGCGCCGCCTCATTTCGGAGGAGACCTTGACATCCTTGGCCCGCGTGCTGGCGCCGGGCGCGGAACTGCGGCTCGCCACCGATATTGCCGACTATGCCCAGTGGATGCTGCTTGCCGTGCGCCGCCAGGGCAGCTTTCACTGGACCGCGGCGGCCCCCGGCGATTGGCGCGAGCGTGGCGGCGATTGGCCCCCGACCCGCTACGAGCAAAAGGCGTTGCGGGCCGGCCGGCGCTCAAGCTATTTGCGCTTTTTGCGGGCGTAATGGCGGGGGGCGGCCCGCCCCCCGGGTTAACGGCCTGCGACAAAATTCACACTTCCCGCTTGCAAGTTGGTCAATTCCCGCTTACCATTTCCACGCTCATGATCATCTCAACTCTGAGAGTGGGCCCTTCGGGTCCGCT
The DNA here is from genome assembly GCA_035258605.1 of Hyphomicrobiaceae bacterium. Taxonomy (GTDB): domain Bacteria; phylum Pseudomonadota; class Alphaproteobacteria; order Rhizobiales; family Hyphomicrobiaceae; genus AWTP1-13. The sequence goes on from DATFXD010000146.1 coordinate 5,464, forward strand.
CTTTTTGTTTTGAGTGGTCGGGCGGGCAGCCCACATGGCAGCTTCGGTCAGCGGAGACGAGGGTGGTCGCAAGCACACCCGAGGCGCGCTTCATTCACGAAACCGGGTTGGCAGCACAGCTTGCTGCGCTGGCTGAACCGGTGCTCAACGACTTGGGTTTTCGCTTAGTGCGGGTTACCATTTCCGGCCGCAACGGCACGACGGTGCAGATCATGGCCGAGCGGCCCGACGGCACCATCACGGTCGAGGAGTGCGCGGAAATTTCGCGCAATCTGTCGCCGCTGTTTGATGCCCACGATCCGTTGCCCGGCCAGTATGCGCTCGAGGTGTCCTCGCCCGGCATCGACCGGCCGCTGGCACGGGTGTCCGATTTCGAAACCTGGGCCGGCTATCAGGCCAAGGTTGAACTGAAACAACCCGTGTCCGGGCGCCGGCGCTTTCGGGGCGTGCTCGAAGGCGTCGAGAACGGCGAGGTGCGGATCGAGGTCGATGTCGCCGAGCTCGGGCGCCAGGTGGTCGGGCTGCCGGTCGAGCTGATCGCCGAGGCGCGGCTCTTGTTGACCGACGACCTCATTCGCGAGTCGCTGCGGCGCGCGAAGCGAGACAGTTTAAATAGCAAGCCGGACGCGGCAGATGATGTTGTGCCGTAGCTTGAAGTTGGAGGGTGCCCTAGATGGCCCAGGCTGGAATTAGCGCCAACCGTTTGGAGCTGATGCAGATCGCCGACGCGGTCGCGCGCGAGAAGTCGATCGATCGCAAGATCGTGATCGAGGCGATGGAGGACGCGATCCAGAAGGCCGCCAAGGCTCGCTATGGGGCAGAGAACGACATCCGCTGCGTGATCGATCCCAAGACCGGCGAGACCAAGCTCACGCGCGTGCTCGAGGTGGTCGAGACGGTGGAGAATGATTCAACGCAAATTTTGCTGGCCAGCGCCAAGCGCCGCAATCCCGAGGCCAAGATCGGCGATCTGATCGCCGAGTCGCTGCCGCCGCCGGATTTCGGCCGCGTGTCGGCCCAGAACGCCAAGCAGGTGATCGTGCAAAAGGTGCGCGATGCCGAGCGCGAGCGCCAGCACGGCGAATTCAAGGACCGGGTCGGCGAGATTGTCAGCGGCACCGTCAAACGCGTCGAATACGGCAACGTCATCGTCGATCTGCAGAAGGC
>DATFXD010000147.1:0-2619 GCA_035258605.1 Hyphomicrobiaceae bacterium
TCTAGAGGGTATTTCCGCATGCATACGCGCGTACGAGCGTCCGCGCGCGAGGGGTGTGGGATATTGGTAGCTCCAGCCGAAGTCCTGCATCCGTATCGCGAGGCGTGGCTCAAGGCACCCGGTTTTTTCTTGTCAAACGACATCCGGAAGTGCACCGGTGGCGACACGAGAAAGTGCACCACTCGGTTGATTTGAGATTTGGCGTTTTGAGGCCTGGAGGGAGGCGGAGCCGACCGGAGGGGCTCAAAACGCCGAGCGCCGATAAGAGCAGTCATGCTGACTGGGCCTGGTCGAAGGGAGCTGGCTTGATCAGGCCGGAGCGCCGCTTCTCGCGCAGCCGATAGCTGTCGCCACGAATGGTAAGGACATGACTGTGATGGAGCAGACGGTCGAGGATGGCGGTGGCGACGACGGGATCGCCGAACACAGTGCCCCATTCGCCGACCGATCGGTTGGAGGTAATCAGCATGCTGCCGCGCTCGTAGCGGCGCGACACGAGCTGGAAGAATAGGTGTGCGGCGTTGAGCTCGAAGGGCAGATAGCCGAGCTCGTCGACGATCAGCAGCTTGGGCTTGGCATAAAAGGCCAGGCGGTCATCCAGGCGTCCATCGCCATGGGCCCGAGCCAAGGTGGCGACGAGCCCCGGGGCGGCAGTGAACAGCACCGAATAGCCTTCGCGGATGGCGGCGCGGCCGAGGCCAATGGCCAGATGGGTCTTGCCGACGCCGGGAGGGCCGAGCAGCAGCAGGGCGTCGCCATGGGCGATCCAGCGGCCGGTCGCCAGCTCGCGGATCTGCTTGCGGTCGAGCGAGGGTTGGGCAGCAAAATCAAAGCCATCGAGATCACGCAGGGTCGGGAAGTGGGCGATTTTGGTCGCCATTTCGATCCGCCGCTCATTGCGCCGGTCGATCTCGCGTTCGCACAGGAAGGTGACCGCTTCGCGTAGGGTCAGTCCGCGCTTGGCAGCTTCATCAAGCAGGCTGTCGAGCTGATCGCGAATCGCGGTCAGGTGCAGCCGGGTCAGCATCGCTTCGAGGGCCTGGTGATTGAGGCTCATTACCAGCCTCCCCCGATCGCCTGCTCATACTCGCCAAGCGGCCGCAGCAGCTCGGGCTCCGCCGGCGTCGGCGCAACCTCGGCGGGTGCCAGCAGCCGTGGCCGGGCGATGCCGGCCAGATGCACGGGATCGATGACCCGCTGGTGTCGGCCGGTCGTTTCGGCATGAGCGGCCACTTCGCTACCGCAGTAGCGGATACTTATCCGTCCACCTGCGACGACAACCTGCACCGTCTCGCCGATCAGCCGCCATGGCACGCTGTAGGCGTTGGTATCGAGCTCGATCGCGCAGTCGCCCTGGACCCGGCGCACCAGCTCGCGCAGCTGCCCGAACGGGGCCCGACCATCAAGGGCGCTCAGCGCCGCGGCCTCGTCGCGCTCGAAGCGCGCGATCGGCGCCTCCGCGGTCGTGCCGTGGACCCGTCGGTCGGCGATCTCCCGCATCCACCACTGAAGATGGGCCTCGAGCGCCGCCCAGCTGATGAAGTCATGCCCGGCGATCGCGTTGCCCTTGACATAGCCGACCCCGCGCTCGTCCTTGCCCTTGGTCCGTGCCCGATACGGCGCGCAAGCCCGCGCACAGAAGCCCCAGTACCGGGCAAAGGCATGCAGCCGCTCGTTAAACCTGACCTCGCGCGTGGCCGCATCGTGCCGGTCGACCAACGCCCGGGCATTATCCAGCAACACCTCTCGCGGCACTCCGCCAAAGTGACTGAACGCCCCCTCCAGCCCGTCAAACCATGCCGACTGCCGCTCGTGCGCGAAGGCCTGCACGAACAACCGCCGCGAATAGCCCAAGGTGGCCACAAACAGATGCACCCGAACCCGCTCGCCGCCGATTCCAACTCGGCTCTCGCCAAAATCGATCTGCAACTGATGACCCGGCGGCGTCTCAAAGCGAACCGTCGCCCGAGCTTCCGCCCGCAGCCCTTGGCGCATACTCGCCACAGCCCGCTCCACCGTGCGCAAGCTAACCACGACCCCCTTCTCCCGCGCCAAGTCCTGGCGGACGACCTCCGCGTTGCCCCGATGCCGGCGAAACCGTTCGGCGAGCCATTCCTCAAGCCCATCCAGCGCCTTGACCCGGCGCCCTACCCGGTACCTCACCCATCCCGCCGCCGCCAAATACCGCCGCACCGTCCGCCGGTTGCAACCCACCGCCACCGCAATCCGTCGCTCACCCCAACCCAGCTCCTTCAGGCGCAACATCGCCGCAACCTCGTCCGGCTTGCGCATTCCTTCCCCCTGCAGCCATTCCCGCTGCAGGACACACTCCAGCGATTCGCCCACTATCACCTACCTCTCCACGGTCAAAAGGTGGTGCACTTTTCGATGTCGCCTCCGGTGCAGTTTTCCATGTCGCCCGACACTAGTATCGCGCGAGTGTGATGAACCCCTTGCCAACTGTCCTCGCGCGACCCTGGCGCTGAGGCTGGCCCTGGCCGAGCTGGCGCGGCACTATCGAATGCCGGTAGGGTAGGGTACAGAGAAGGAAAGCCAATCGGCCTTCGCCAGGGTTTTATGAGAGGGGATCGACATGCTGACCAGCGGGATTATCCGTTT
>DATFXD010000148.1:0-17264 GCA_035258605.1 Hyphomicrobiaceae bacterium
GTGGGCAGCTCGGCAGTTTCGGTGCGCATGGTACGCAGCTTATAGCAGGTAAATTCGCGCTCGTTCTTGCCAACCCGCGTCTGGCGAAAGATCGCCGGTCCGTTCGATGAGAGGCGGATCAAAAGCGCGCACGCGGCGACAACCGGCGCCAGAGCAACGAGACCGATCGCAGCCGCGGCAAGGTCGAAGACCCGCTTCATCATGCAGCTATGCTCCCCTTTAATACCCCTGGCGCTCGCCACCCCCGCGGACGGCCCCGGTGGTGCAGGCTAGCCCTGCCGTGGGCAGCGGTCGAGAGCAGGCGGTGCTGGCGGGCGCCAGCGAGTCCGGTGGCAGGCTGATGGCTTGCGGCTGCGCCGCCCCCAGGCCCGTTTCCCGGCACGCCACCGTCAAAATGAGCGGCGCTCTCCCAACAAGCTGTGGTAGCTCGCCCACACGGCGTCCTTCAGATGCTGCTCCGTGAAGCCGCTGAGGAGGCGCTGGCGTGCCGCAGTTCCCATGCGCCGGCGCATGTCGCCATCACGCGCCAATGTCCGCAATGCCGTGGCGAGCCCCGCCACATCCTCCGGCGGAACCAGCAACCCCTCGACCCCATCGCGGACGAAGTGCCGGTTGCCGGGGACGTCCGAAACGACGAGCGGTCGCGCGCAGGCCGCCGCCTCCAACAGGGCGCGCGGTAGGCCCTCGCCGCCGCGCGAGGCCAACACGAAGATATCAGCGTGTTGCCAAACGCCGACGACATCGGTCACCGGCCCATGCCAGCGCGCGCCGTTGCCCTGACACAACCGCCCAATCTCCGTAACGGAGAAGGCCTCGGGGTTGTCGCTGTCGCTGCTGCCGTAGAGCTCCAAATCGAGCGGCACGCCCTGCGCTTGCAGCCGGTCATAGGCGTTGAGTAACACATCGACACCCTTCGACCTGATCATACGACCGACATGGGCGGCAACCGGGACCGCCCGGTCGGGTGGTGCCAGCGCTGGAAAGCTGTCTGGGTCGACGCCGGCGCCGCCCAGCACGGTGAAGCGCACGCCAAGATTGTCGACCAGGTCGCGCACCATGGCGAGGTCATCGGGATTTTCGACCAGCAGGTAGGATGTGGGCTTGCGGAGCAGCGACGCCAGCAGCCGCAGCATGGCAAAACGATAGAGGCGGATCAGCGGTGCCGTCGCGATGCCGGCAAAGCCCTGTCCGGTGACGTGGACGACGAGACGGGGAACGGCAACGAGCTTAAGCGCCAGCCCGCCGAGCACGATTGGCTTCATCGCGATCAGGTGCACGACGTCGGGACGTTCACGCTTCAGGATGCCTGACAAGGTCCAGGCCAACTGCGCCAGCAGCGCCTGGTTGTTGGAACCGCGGCGAAAGTCGAACGCGACCGTGCGTGCCCCAAGCGCCTCGATCTCGGCGAGGCGACCGGAAGACCGCGTGATCACCACCACCTCATCGGCGAGCTGGGTCAGGGTGGAGATCAGCGGGCGAAAATGCGAAAGCGCGAACCAATCCTCCGTGATCAGGAGGGCGATCTTGCCGTACGGACCAAGTGTTCCCAAGGCAGGCTTCCGCTCAGCTGCTGGCGACCATCATGTGCTGCGTCACCCTGCCGGCAGACCATAGTTGGCATTGGCGTGGCATCGATTGACACCCTTGCGGGCTGCGCCCGTCGCGCCGCCCGTGACCGACCGGCCTGGCGTCGGCGCGATCCATACAAGGTATCGGGCTGCTTGAAGAAAAAAAAGTGGCGAGCGTCCACCACGGCGGCAGGGCTCGGTTCCCCGCGCATGCCCCAACCCCCCTCTTGTCGCCCGCATGCGGGCCCGCGACATTCCGCCGCCAGGCCGTTCTGAGCGTGCCGGCGCGGTGCCCACTGAACAACATCGGGGGCCACGGCCGATCGTCCGGCGCGCGTCCAGGCCAAAAGGCTTCGAGCGTCACCTTGCCGGGCGCGCGCGTCGGATCTGCGGCTGGCGCCATTGGCCGCATGTTGTCGTCGGCCATGGTGCTGGCCGTCGCTCCCCTATCTAGGGGCGCTTGCTGTCATCCACCTTTCTCACACCCCCAATAGTATTGCGGTGTGCACAAGCTTGGTCAGGTAATGGCTTGCAATGCTGAGCGTTTTGCTGCCCAAGTGACGACCACGGCGACCGCCAATAGCAACCCCGGTGACGGGTTGAGGTCGCCGTGTGCAGGCAGAACCACGGGGCGCAGTTCTCATGCCGTTGACGCGAGTTGAGACCATCGGAAGCGGTGCGATTTTTGTGGCGCTGGTCGCCGCCATCGTGCTGCAGCCGCACATGACCGTCGTGCTGCTGCCGGCACTTGCCCTCTATGCCGTGCCGAGCTTGCCGCCGGAGGTCCGGCGCTGGCCGTTCTCCCGCAACGTCGTGTGGGTGTTGCCCATCGTGTTTGCGCTTTACGTCTGCGCCAGCGCGCTTTGGGCCAAGGATGCCCGGCAGGCGCTGGCCGCGGGTGCGCTGTTTGCGCTTCTTCTGTTGTCGATGCGGATCGTCTTCCTCGCCATCATGAGCGCCGAAAGCCGCGCCATCGAGCGCCTCGGTCGCGTCTATGTGGCGGCGGTTGCGACCGGCGCGGTCCTGTTGGCGGTAACTATTTTCTTCGATGGGGTCCTGCACAAGGCGCTGACCGCGATATCTCCCATCTTTGCACCGTCGGACCGGGACTTCGTGCGCCTCGACGGCAACAGCCTACAGTTTGTTGGTCTGCCCTACTTCAACCGCAATGTGGCGCTGCTCAATCTGCTGCTATGGCCGGCGCTGCTGCTGTTGTGGCGACGGGTCGTCGACCTGCGATCGGCGGCGCCCCCGGTATTGCTGTTCGGCGTGGTGGCGGTGACGACGTTCGCCTCCGAGCATCAGACCTCGATGCTGGCGCTGGTCGCCGCCAGCCTCATCTTCGTCATCTACCGTCTGTTGCCCCGAACCGCGCTGATCCTTGTCATGATCGGTTGGGTGGCAGCGCTGCTGCTGGTGCGCCCGGTCGTGCTCTATGCCTATGACCACGATCTGCAAAAAGCCAGCTGGCTGCAAGAAAGCGCCCGCGCCCGCATCATCTTGTGGGCCTATACCGCCCGGCAAATGTCGCGGGCGCCGGTGTTCGGTGTCGGTGCGCAAACCACCCGCACCGAAAGTGAGGCGGGCCGACACAATGAACAGCGACCCGGTGATGTGTTTCCGCAATGGACCGGGCAGCATGGGCACAATATCTACATTCAGACCTGGTACGAGCTCGGTGCCGTCGGTGCCGGCCTGCTATTGGCTATCGGCCTTTCCATCCTGAGTTGGCTCCGGCGCTTGCCGCGACCGAGCCAGGATTTCGCCGGGTCGCAGTTCGTCCTTGTCAGCACCATGTGCGCCTCGAGTTTCGGCATGTGGCAGGGTTGGTTCATTGCCGCCTGCATGCTGGGGATATTGCTCGTGACCTTGGCCCTGCGCGAGGCCAACTGCGAGCCCGCGCCGGCGGCTTGAGCCGGTTGCGGCGGCAGCAGCTTGCCCCCGATCAATGAGACCTCGCCGTGGCCACTGGCGGTCGGTCGGGTCGACGCGGCATTCGTTACCGAAGCCGATGCCATCGGCAACGGTGTGCGCCCCGCTCCGATTGCAGCGTTGCTCTGACATCGCTGGATCCTGCGGCGGGTGAACCAGGACGCAGACTGCGCGTGGGCAACCCGGACGGCGTCCGAGCGGCATCGGGGTGCCGATGGCGAGCCTGGCCGCCGCCGGCCACCACGGATCGGGGTCGCATTGACCGGCACCGGCTTGCCTCGCGCCCGGCTGAAAAGCTTGGTCGTGACGCCGCGGTTGCCGCGACCCATGCGCGCGTCGGTGCCCGTAGCCGGGGATTTTGCAGGCACCCCCGTGCAAATTCGCTTGCTCGCCGCTGGCTTCAAGTGCTTGGCTTGGCAACGACCGGCGTTGGGGCCGCCGTCAAGGTCGGCACCCCCTGAGCGAAGGGGGTCGCCGCAGGCGCCAAGGAGGTTCGAGCATGACCGCAGCCGGGTCTCTCAACGTTCAGCCCAGCTTCGCCGCATCGGCTCCCGTCTACGTGCCGCGGGTGCCGCCACTTGAGCGGCCACAGGGCAGCCTGTCGCTGTTTGCCACCATGCTCAAGAATCCGCTGCGCATCATTCCCGAGGCCGCCTATGAAGAGGACATCGTCTGGGCCGACCGGGCCGGCGGCAAAGTGGCCTGGATCACCGACCCCGGTCTGATCAAGACGGTGCTGCTCGACAAGCGCGAGATGTTCGCGCGCACCTCCATCACCCAGCGCATCCTGGGGCCGCTGTTGGGCAATGGCGTTCTGACGGCGGATGGGGCCGACTGGAAATGGCAACGGCAAACCGCCGCGCCCGTGTTCCGCCACCACGACCTCTTGGGCTTTGTTCCGGTCATCAACCAGGCCGCCGAGCGCCTGTTGCAACAATGGCGCCAGGCCGGCGATCGGGTGCGCGACATCGATCTTGACATGACGCTCGTCACCTTCGACGTCGTCTCGCACACCTTGCTGCCCGGCGGCGATACCCACGTCGGCCCGCTTATTGGGCGCGCCAATATCGACTATCAACGGCCGCTCGGCTGGCAGATGGCCTACGCCAATTTCCATCTGCCGTCGTGGCTGCCGCACCCAGGCTGGGTCGGCATGCAGCTGGCGCGTCGGCGGCTACGATCGGCCGTCGCCGACCTCGTCGCCGAGCGTCGCGCCAATGCCACCGGCAAGGACGACCTGTTGCAGCGATTGGCCAACGCCCGGAACCCGGAAACCGGCGAGCAAATGCCCGATCGCCTGCTGATCGACAATCTTCTCACCTTTCTGCTGGCCGGCCACGAGACCACCGCCAAGGCGCTGACCTGGACGCTCTATCTGCTGGCCCGCGCGCCCGCTTGGGCCACTCGCATTGTCGAGGAGGTGACCGCGGTGGTCGGCGACGGCGTCATCAAGCCCGAGCATATCGACAAGCTGGTGATCACCACCCAGGTCCTGAAAGAAGGCATGCGCCTCTACCCGCCGGCACCGATCATGTCGCGGCAAGCACGTGCCGATACCGAGCTCGCCGGCGTACCGATCAAGGCACGCACGCAGATCATCATCCCGATCTACGCCATCCAGCGCCACCGGCGCCGCTGGTCCAATCCGGATTACTTCGACCCGACGCGATTTGCAGCTCAGAACGAGGCGGAGCTCCCGCGCTATCACTACATGCCGTTCGGGGCTGGACCGCGCATTTGCATCGGTATGGCCTTCGCCATGATCGAAGGCATTGCGATATTGGCCGCCTTGGTGCGCGCGGCCAAGTTCACTTTGACATCGGCAGAGCCCCCCGAGCCGGTGAGCCGTGTCACCTTGCGGCCAGCGGGCGGCATGCCGCTGGCCATCGACATGCGCTAGCCGCGATAACGGCGCCGGGGAGGCGCGGCTTAAAGCGCCGTGTTCGTTGCGGCCGACCAACCATCGAACCGCCGCAAACAATCGGGGGGCGGCGCCGGCTCGGTGGCATGCCAGCCTTGGCACCGCGCTGGCGATGGCGGCCAGCACACCCCGTATGCGGACGGCTGCAACAACGAGCGTCAGCGCGGCCGGCCCGGCGGCCCGCGCCCGACCGTCTCCGCTAAAGCGCTGGAGCCAAGCCCCGGTTTGCCATAAGAGAGAAACAGCGAGCCGGACGGCGCCGCTGGCCCCCGTGGTTGGGCACGGGGGCGAGGGCGATCGGGCCAGACCCAAGAGCTCGCGCGGAGTTGAGCGTTACCATCTCGAATCGTTCGGAGGCTTTATGAGACCCTCTCGGTTGGCTGCGGCATTGATCGCAATACTCGTTCTCGGCGGCGGTCCGTCCTGGGCGCAGGACACCATCAAGATCGCCTACATCGACCCACTGTCCGGGCCCGGGGCCACGGTCGGTGAAGTCGGGCTCAAGACCTTCCAGTTTCTGGCAGACGAGCTCAACGCCAAGGGCGGCGCGGCCGGCAAGAAGTTCGAGATCCTGGCCTTCGACAACAAGACCAACCCGCAGGAGAGCCTGGTGCAGGTGCAAAAGGCCGTCGACGCCGGTGCCCGCATCATCACCCAGGGCAACGGCTCATCGGTTGCCGCCGCCCTGTCGGACTGGGTCAGCAAGTACAACGAGCGCAATCCCGGCAAGGAGCTGATCTATCTGAACTATGCCGCCGTCGATCCGGTGCTGACCAACGACAAGTGCAGCTTCGCGCATTTCCGCTGGGACGCCAATTCCGACATCAAAATGGAAGCCCTCACCAACTACATGAAGGACCAGAAGGACATCAAAAAAGTCTACCTGATCAATCAGGACTATTCCTTTGGCCAGGCGGTGCGCAAGGCCGCCGTCGACATGCTCAAGGTGAAACGGCCCGATATCCAGATCGTCGGCGATGAACTGCATCCGTTGCTGAAGGTCACCGACTTTGCGCCCTACATCGCCAAGATCAAGGCCTCGGGTGCCGACAGCGTGATCACCGGCAATTGGAGCCAGGACTTCGCGCTACTGTTGAAGGCGGCGGCCGACGCCGGCTTGCAGGTCAACTGGTTCACCTACTATGCCGGCGGCACCGGCGGCCCGACCTCGGTCAAACAAACCGGGCTCAACCATCGCGTGTTTGCCATCCAGGAGGGCTCGGCCAACGTCGACCACGCCGCATCGCAGGCGACCGAGAAGGCGTTCCGCGAGAAGTACGGCGTGTCGATTTTCTACCCCCGCGCCTTCAATCAGATGCGCATGCTGGCGGCCGCCATCAGCAAGGCCAACTCCACCGATCCCAACAAGATCGCGCTGGCGCTGGAGGACATGAAGGTCGACGTCTTCAATGGTGGCGAAGGCTTCATGCGCAAGGACGATCATCAGTTCTTCCAGCCGATGTACATCGTCTCGCTCGGCGAGCGCGGTGCCAAGGAGCCATTTGACGAGGAGAAGACCGGCTGGGGCTGGCGCACCATCGCCAGGATCGATACCAAGGATACGGTGCTTCCCACCACCTGCAAGATGCATCGTCCGAGCTAAGCTACGGCGGGCCGCCGCACCCGGAATGCGTCGGCGGCCCTCGCTCAACCTGGGAGGGTGCCGTGGCCGAGCTGGTGTTGATCTCAACCCTCAACGGGGTTCTCTACGGCCTGTTGCTGTTTCTGCTGGCCAGCGGCCTGACCCTGATCTTCTCCATGATGGGCGTGCTCAACTTCGCCCACGCCAGTTTCTACATGCTGGGAGCCTTCTTCGGCTTCCAGATCAGCCGCTGGGCGGGCTTCTGGCCGGCCCTGATCTTGGCCCCGGTGCTGGTCGGTCTTGCCGGCGCCCTGGTCGAGCGCTTCGGTCTGCGCAACGTGCATAAGCACGGCCATGTGGCCGAGCTGTTGTTCACCTTCGGCCTGGCGTTCGTGATCGAAGAGCTGGTGCAGATCGTGTGGGGCAAGTCGCCGGTCGATTTTCGTACCCCGGCGCTGCTCGACTTCCCCGCCTTCACGGTGTTTGCCACCAACTATCCTGCCTACAAGCTGTTCATGCTGGTGATTTCGGTCGCCATCTTTGTCGGCCTGTTCGTGATGCTGACGCGCACGCGCATCGGCCTCATCGTGCAAGCGGCCCTGACACATCCGCACATGGTCGCCCACCTTGGCCATAACGTGCCGCTGATCTTCATGTCGGTGTTCGGCGTCGGGGCGGCGCTGGCCGGCATTGCCGGGGTGATCGCCGGGCCGGCGTTGGTCACGCAATCGAGCATGGCGGCGCTGCTCGGGCCGATCCTGTTCGTGGTCGTGGTCGTCGGCGGGCTCGGCTCGCTGCACGGCGCGCTCTATGCGTCGCTGCTGATTGGCTTGCTGCAGACCTTTGCCATTGCCATCAACTTATCGCTGTCGGATGCCTTTGCCGGCTCCTCGTTTAGTCCCGAGCCCGGTACGCTACTCAACGATCTGTGGCGCGTTTCGGTGGCGCAGGTGGCCCCGATCCTGCCCTATGTGCTGTTGATTCTGGTGTTGATCTTCAAGCCCACCGGCCTGTTCGGGAACCGGGAAACATGAGCGACGCAGTCCTCCCCCGCGGCTCGGCGACGGTGAGCACCAGCGGCATCGCCCGCCTTAGTCCCTATGGGCTGTGGATCGCCGCCGGCCTGCTGTTGATCGTGCTGCCCGTCGTGTTTCGTTCCGGCACGGCGCTGACGATCATGAGCCTGATGGGCATCACCATCATCTTCGCGCTGTCCTACAACATGCTGCTCGGACAGACCGGCATGCTGTCGTTCGGCCACGCCGTCTACTATGGCCTCGGCGCCTATTTCACGGTGCATGCCATCAACGCCGCCATCGCCGCGAAGCTGCCCGTCCCCCTGATCGTAATGCCGGTGGTTGGCGGCCTCGCCGGCCTTGGGTTTGCCGTGCTGTTTGGCTGGGTTTCGACCAAGCGTAGTGGCACCGCCTTCGCCATGATCTCACTGGGTCTTGCCGAACTGGTCGGTTCGAGCTCGCTGATCTTGCGCTCGTTCTTTGGTGGCGAGGAGGGGGTCAGTACCAACCGCACCAAGCTGTTGCCGCTGTTGGAGTGGAAGTTCGGTCCGCAGATCCAGGTCTACTACCTGATTGCGGCCTGGTGCTTGATCGCCGTTGCCTTAATGTATGCGCTGACCCGCACCCCGTTCGGGCGCATGTGCAATGCCGTGCGCGACAATCCGGAACGGGCGCAGTTCGTCGGTTACAATCCGCAGGTGGTGCGCTATCTCGCCTTTTGTCTGTCAGGCTTATTCGCCGGCGTTGCCGGGGCGCTGGCGGCAATCAACTTCGAGCTCGCCAATTCGGCGCTGTTTAGCGCCGCGCAATCGGGCAATGTGTTGCTGGCAACCTTCATCGGCGGCGCCGGTCACTTCGTCGGGCCGATTCTGGGCGCGGTGCTGGTGACCTACCTGCAAAACATGCTGAGCGATGTCACCGAGGTGTGGCAGCTCTATTTCGGGCTGATGTTCATTGCCACCGTTATGTATGCCCCCGGCGGCCTGGCCGGACTTTTTATGATGCACGGCCCGGTATGGCGGGCGGGGGCGCTGGCACCACTAATGGCGAGCTACCTGATCATGCTGGGGCCGCTGGCGCTGGTCGGTGGCGCCGCGGTGCTGGTGATCGAAATGACCACGCACCTCGGGGTCAAGGCCGCCGAAGGCACGACCATGACGTTCGCCGGCATCACATTTGATGCCACCAGCCTGCTGGCGTGGACATTGGCGTTGGCCGCGCTGCTCGCCGGGGCGGTGCTCGGCCGCCTGGCCTGGCGGCGGGTTGCCGCCGCCTGGGACCGGGTCGAGGCGGTCGCGCGCGACAAGGGGGTGGCGCTATGAGCGCGGCGGCGAGCCCAATGGCGCTTGAGACGCGGGGGCTGCGCAAGAGCTTCGGGCCGGCCGAGATCATCTGCGGCGTCGATCTCGCCATCGCCAAAGGCGAGCGCCACGCCGTCATTGGTCCCAATGGTGCCGGCAAATCGACCCTGTTCAATCTGATCAGCGGATTGCTCACCCCCAGTGCCGGCGAAATCTGGCTCAACGGCGTTCCGGTCAGCCAGCTGCCGGCCTATAAGATCAACCGGCGCGGACTTTCTCGCTCCTTCCAGGTCACCAATATCTTTCCCAAGCTCAGCGTCTGGGAAAACGTGCGCTGCGCCTTGTTGTGGCCCAAAGGCGAGAAATATGCCTTCTGGCGGTCGGTCGACGGCAACACCGACATTGCTGCGCGCACGGAAGAGGTGTTGACCCAAATCAATCTGATGGGGCGCAAGGACATTGCGGCGGGGGTGCTGACCTATGCCGAGCAGCGCGCGCTCGAGATCGGCATCACCATGGCCGGCGGCGCTGGCGTGATCCTGCTCGATGAGCCAACCGCCGGCATGAGCCATGCCGAGACCGAGCGCGCGGTTGATCTGATCCGCCGCATCAGCGAGGCGCGCACGCTGATCATCGTCGAGCACGACATGAGCGTGGTGTTCGGCCTGGCCGACCGCATCTCGGTGCTGGTCTACGGCGAGATCATCGCCAGCGGCACCCCGGCCGAGATTCGCGGCAATGCCAAAGTGCGCGAAGCTTATCTCGGCGAGGAGGCACACTGATGCTGGAGGTGCGCGACCTCAACGCCTACTACGGCAAAAGCCATATCCTGCAGGGGGTGAACCTCGATGTGGCCGCCGGCGAGGTGGTGAGCCTGTTGGGCCGCAACGGCGTCGGCCGCTCGACCACGGTCAAGGCGATCATGGGCGAGGTGCCGCCGGCCGGCAGCATTCGCTTCAAGGGCCAGGACATCGCCGGGCTTCCGAGCTACCGCATTGCCCGCCTGGGTCTCGGCTACGTTCCGGAGAACCGCGACATCTTTCCGACCCTGACCGTGGAGCAGAATTTGTTGCTCGGCCAGAAGGATCCCCGCCGGCAGGGGCGCTGGCGGCTCAACGACATGCTCGACATGTTCCCGAACCTCAAAGCCCGCATTGCCACGCCGGCGGGCGTGCTATCGGGTGGCGAGAAGCAGATGCTGACCATGTGCCGGACCCTGATGGGCGATCCGGAGCTGATCATGATCGACGAGCCCACCGAAGGGCTGGCACCGCTGATCGTCAAACAAGTGGGCGAGCTGCTATCGGAAATCGCCCGGCGCGGTCTCGCCATCTTGCTGGTTGAGCAAAAGCTCGCCATTGCCCTCGACATTTCGCAACGGGTCTACGTCATGGGCCACGGCCGCATCGTGTTCGAGGGCACGCCCGCCGAGCTCAAGCGCAACGAGAAGGTGCGCCACGAATGGCTCGAAGTGTGAGCCGCAGGCCGGGGCGGCGTCGGGTCTCGGGGCGGCGCACCGCCATGCGGCCGACCCGAACTTGGCATTGGTGTGGCGGAGCCCAATAGTGGCGGTGGCCCGCAGCCACCTTCCTCCAGTCGGCGCCCACGCGTGACTGAAAGTCAAGATCGCGCAACGCTTGAGGAGGAGGAGCTCACGCGCTTCAGAACCGCCGACCCGAGCCGCCATTGGCGCGGCGCGGCCGTTGTATCGGTGCGGGAAGACCGGTATCGACCTTGTTCGATTTGATCGACGGGGGCTGCTCTGTCAGTGAGTTCTGCGATGGCCCGCATGGCGGCTTGAGCGACGACGTCCACTCGTTGCCTTTGCGCACGACCTTGGCTTGGTCTATCAACGCCTGCCGCTGGCGACAGGCTCCAGGCGGCGCAGGCCGCCCGCGCCATGAAGCACGCCCTTCCGAGTTCCAAGCTGCGACGCCAGCGCGTGAACGATCCCGACGGGACCAGGCGCAATATCATCGACATTGCCACCGAAGAGTTCGCCGGCAAGGGGTTCAGCGGGGCGCGGGTGGATGAGATCGCGGCCCGCACCAAGACCAGCAAGCGCATGATCTATTACTACTTTGGCGGCAAGGCGGGGCTCTACATCGCCGTGCTGGAGGCGGCCTACCGCAATATCCGCACCATCGAAGCGAACCTCGATCTCGACCAGCAGGAACCCGAGGCGGCGCTCAGAGCCCTCGTCGCCTTCACCTTCGACTACCAGAATGCGCACCCCGAATTCGTGCGCCTGGTGATGAACGAAAACATCCTGCACGGCGCCTACCTGGCGCGCTCCAAGGCGATCCAGCGGCTCAACGTGACGGCCATTGATGGCTTGCGCGAGTTGCTGGGCCGGGGCCAGCGGCAGGGCGTGTTCCGGGTCGACGTCGATCCCGTCGACCTGCATATGTCGATCAGCGCCTTGTGCATCTTTAACGTGGCCAACCGGGCGACATTCTCCACCATCTTCAAGCGGGACATGGCCTCCGCCAAGGCCTTGAGCCGCCGGCGCGCGCAGGTGGTCGAGATCATTCTGCGCTACGTCAAGCCCTGAACGAGATCGGCTGCGCGCCGCGAAAGCGTCGGCGTGCAATTGATAATACGAACCAGTTCGTACAATTTGTGCATGCAAGCGCACCGTGATACTATGCCGTTGGTGCGGGCGATGATCGTTGGCGCTGGCGCTGATTGCCTACATCGCCGACACCGGGCTCGGGTTGCCGCGGCTCATGGGCTACAAGGGATAGGCGAGGAGGTGCCATGAACGTCGGCATGCTCGTCGGTTTGATCGGCGCCAATATCCAAAAATCGCTATCGCCGGCGCTGTTCGAGGACGCTTGCGCCGCGGCCGGCAGGCGCGGCCATTATCATCTCATGGATCTCGACCGGCTGCCCGGCCGCACCCTGGCCGAGCTGCTGGCGGCGGCGCGCGTGGCGGGCTTTGCCGGGGTCAATGTTACCTACCCCTGCAAGGAAGCGGTGCTGCCGATGTTGGACGAGGTGTCGCCCGAGGCGCAGCAAATCGGCGCCGTCAACACCGTGGCGATCGGCGTCGACGGCACCACCAAGGGTGCCAACACCGATCGGGTCGGGTTTCGCTGCGCCTTCGAGACGGAATGGGGCGCCGCCGCGGTTCGCAACCAGGCCGCCCTGCTGGTCGGCGCCGGCGGTGCCGGGCGGGCGGTGGCGTTTGCGCTGTTGGATCTCGGCGTGAACACGGTGTTGGTCCATGACCAGAACCCGAGCCAGGCGCAGGCGCTGGTACGTGCCGTCACCAGCGCCTTCGGCGATGGCCGCGCCCGCGTCGAGACCGACCCGGCGGCGGCGCTGTCGCGGGTGACCGGCGTCGTCAATGCGACCCCGGTCGGAATGCTCGGTATCCCCGGCAATCCGGTACCGGTCGCGGCCATCACCGCGCGGCACTGGGTGGCCGACGTCATCTATACGCCGCTCGAAACCGACCTCATCAAGGCGGCGCGCGCCAGGGGGGCGCGCGCCATGGGCGGTGCCGGCATGTGCATTCACCAGGCGGCAGCGTCGTTCCAGATCTTCACCGGCTTGGTCGCCGATCTGGCGCGCATGCAGAAGACATTTGCCGAGGCGGCGGCGGCTCGAGAGCGGAGCCTCGATGTAAGCTGAGCCCGAGGAGGCGGAGCCATGAAAACCTCAATCGCTACAGTGTCCTTGAGCGGCAGCCTGAGCGAGAAGCTGGAAGCCATTGCGGCCGCCAAGTTCGACGCCGTCGAAATCTTCGAGAATGACCTCATCACCTATAATGGCACCCCGGCCGATGTGCGGCGGGCGGTGAGCGATCTCGGTCTGTTCGTGCTCACCTTGCAGCCGTTCCGCGACTTCGAGGGCATGCCGGACGGCCAGCGTGCGCGCGCCTTTGCGCGCGCCGAGCGCAAATTCGATGTCATGCAACAGCTCGGCTGCGACCTGTTGATGATCTGCAGCAATGTCGCCGCCGATAGCCTTGGCGGCATCGATCGGGCCGCCGCCGACCTGTTTGCGCTTGGCGAGCGGGCGGCCAAACGCGGCCTGCGCGTCGCTTTCGAGGCGCTGGCCTGGGGCAAGCACATCAACGACTATCGCGATGCCTGGGAGGTGGTCCGTCGTGCCGACCACCCAAATGTTGGCCTGGTGCTCGATACCTTTCACATCCTGGTGCGCAAGACCGACCTCAGCGCCATCCGCTCGATCCCGCGCGACAAGATCTTTCTGGTGCAAATGGCCGACGCGCCGGTGCTGGAGATGGATTATCTGTCCTGGAGCCGGCATTTTCGCAATTTCCCCGGCCAGGGTGATTTGCCCCTGCTCGACTTCATGGAGGCGTTGGCAGCAACCGGCTATGACCGCGCCCTATCGCTCGAGATCTTCAACGACCAGTTCCGCGCCGGGTCGGTGCGCAGCGTCGCCGTCGACGGGCATCGCTCGCTCCTGTTTCTGCTCGATCAGCTGGCGCGCAAGCATCGGGCGCTGGCGCCCGCTGTCAGCATGCTGCCGCCGCGGTCGCTGGCGCTCGGCACCGAGTTCGTCGAGTTTGCGGTCGACGATAGCAGCGCGCCGGCGCTCGAGCGCATGCTGGCGACGCTCGGTTTTCGCCGCGCCGGACGCCACAAATCGAAAGCGGTGACGCGCTGGCACCAGGGTGGCATCAACCTGGTCGTCAACACCGAGAAGGAGGGCTTCGCGCATTCCTTCAACCTGACCCACGGCTCCGCCGTCTGTGCCCTCGGGCTCAAGGTCGACGATGCGGCGGCGACTTTCGAGCGTGCCAAGCGCCTGCTCGATGCGCCGTTTCGCCAGCCGGTGGCGCCGGGCGAACTCGACATCCCGGCGGTGCGCGGAGTGGGCGGCAGCCTCGTCTACTTCCTCGACGCGACCAGCGAACTCGGGCGCGTCTGGGATATCGAATTCGATGACACCGGCGAGGATGACGCCAACGCCGCGGGCCTCGTTGGCGTCGATCACATCTCGCAATCGATGCACTACGAAGAGATGTTGACCTGGCTCCTGTTCTACACCTCCCTGCTCGACCTCAAGAAGGTGCCGCCGCAGGATGTCGCCGATCCCGCCGGGCTGGTGCGGAGCCAGGTCATCGAAGCGCCAGACGGCAAGCTGCGCATCATCCTCAATGCCTCCCAAAGCCAGCGCACGCAGTCGTCGCGCTTCCTGACCGAGGGGTTCGGCTCCGGCGTACAGCACCTTGCCTTTGCCACCACCGACCTGTTGACGACCGTGGCCCAGCTCAAGCGCAATGGGGTCGAACTGCTCGACATCCCCGAGAATTACTACGATGACCTTGAGGCCAAGCTGGACCTAGCGCCGGCGCGGCTCGAGGCGCTCAGGGCCCACAACATCCTCTACGATCGCGACGGCGATGCCGAGTACTTCCAGGTCTATACCCGAAGCTTCGAGCAGCGCTTCTTTTTTGAGATCGTCGAACGGCGAGGCTATGCCGGCTATGGCGCGGCCAATGCCCCGGTCCGCCTCGCGGCCCAGGCGCGGCTCACCGGCGACTAGTCGCGCATTGCAGATCTATTATCGTCAAGCAGTTCCCGAGCGCCGTTCGCCTGATCCGCAACGGTTTCAACCTCATGCTCGGCGCCGCCACCGAGGCTGAGCGTCGATTGGCGCCTCAGGCGTGGGCCGCCGGCGCGTCGGCGCCGATCCATTGCGCTGGGATTTCGATGCTACAGCGCACGCCCGCAGCGGCGAACGCCAGATCAACGGAGCCGCCGAGCTCATAGGGGATCAGGTCCTGAATGACGCTGGTGCCGTAGCCCGGCGCCCGCGGTGGCACCACCGCCGGGCCGTCCCGCTCCTGCCAGTCCAAGCACAGCGCCGTCGGTGCACCTGCCGCGGTGCGACAGTGCCAGCGTACGGCAACATGGCCTCGCTCGGTCGAAAGCGCGCCGTATTTGGCGGCGTTGGTGGCGAGCTCGTGCAGCACCATGGCCAGCGCCTGGGTGGCTTCGGCGGCGAGAAACACGCGCGGGCCGCAGACCGCGACGATCCGATCCATGCCCCACGGCGCCAGCTCACCCGCCACCAGCTCGGCGAGGCTCGCGCCCTGCCAGCGGCCGCGGCTCAGCAGCGAGTGGGTATTGGCCATCGATTGAATGCGGCGTTTAAGCCCGGCGATGAAGTCGTTGGTCGAGACGCAATTCTCGCCGGTCTGCTGCACCATGGCGGCAACGCAGGAAAGCACGTTCTTGACCCGGTGGTCGAGCTCCGCAATCAGCATGCTTTGATGCTCCTCGGCCAGCTTGCGCTCGGTGATGTCGCGCGTGAGCCCCTTCAGTCGCACGCAGGTGCCGGCGGCATCGAACTCGCCCCGTGCCGTCTCTTCCAGCCACACTTCCCGGCCGTCGGGACGGATGTAGCGGAAGTTGACGGCATAGGAGCGCTGCCCCGGTTGCAGCGACGTAAACAGCTCGTGGTAATGCGGGCGATCGTGCGGGTGCACGGCCGCCAGGAAGGCGTCGAGCGATCGTGGTTCGCTGCCGGGCACGAAGCCCAAAATCTCGACCGCGTTCTGGCTACGGTGCGATCGGTCGGTGGCCGCGTCCCATTCGAACGCCATCACCTGGCCAGCGGCCAACGCCTCCTGCAGCCGCGCTTCGCTCTCCTTCAACAGCGCCGCCGTTCTGAGCTGGTGGCGTTCCACCGCCCGGCGGCGCTTGGCAACTTCCGCCCGCGTTGCTTGCAACAGCTGCATGTTGTCGATGGCATTGGCCGCATGCATGGCAACGCCCTTGACGATCTCTTCCGCTTCCTTGCTGAACACTGCCGGTTGGTCGTGGCCAAAGAATAGCCCGCCGTGCACCTCGCCCGATCGCGCGATCACCGGCACGGCCAGATAGCTGACGACCGGCAAGTGGCCCCGCGGCATGCCAAAGTGTGGCGCCACCGTGCCGTAGCGCGGATCGGCCCGAATATCGTCGGAGCGAACGATGCCGAGACCCTCGAAGGTGGGTCGGAAGATCGCCGTATTGCGCGGGAGCCCCAACGACGCGAAGGCCTCTGGCGGTGCCCCCGACAGCGTATAGAGCAAGTAGCGTTCGCCCTTGCCGTCGATCACATTATAGAAGAAGGCGCCGAACTTGGCGCCACTGAGCTCGGTGGCGATGTCGGTGACGGTTTGGACGATGCCCTTGAGATCGAGGTCCTTGGCAATCGATTTCGACAGCCGATTGAAGGTCTCGAGCCGGCGCGTCTGATTGCGCTCGACCTCGTCGGTCTGTTTGCGAACCGCCAGATCGACGTGCCGCATCAATTCATCGAGGACGTCGATGAAGGGTGCTCCGGCGGCGATGCGGTCGAGCGCTTGCCGCCGGCTATCGTGCAGGGAAAAGGCCTTCGGTCGGTTCGAGGTCACGAGGGTCACGCGCGGTTGATGGCGTCTACTCTCGGGCGGCCGTCCGCGGGTGCCGAGCCGGCCAAATGTGGCGCCTTGCCGCGCATCGGCAAGCCGACTGCCGCCTTTTAGTTAACCTTGGGGTCGTGCCAGGGCAGCATGGCGCGGGCGAGCGCACGGTTGGCTTGTCGCCAACTGAGTGTTGCCTCGACGCGCCTTCGAGCTGGCATCCCTGGCCTAGGGGACGCGGGGCCGCGGCCGCTAGTGCACGGCCAGCGCCGCCGAGATTGCGTCCGATGCCTTTTCCGCAATCATAATCGTGGCCGGGTGGATGTTGGGCGAGGGGATCGCCGGCATGACCGAAGCGTCGACCACGCGCAGACCCTCGACACCGCGGACGCGCAAGCTGGGATCGACCACGGCGGTGTCGTCCTCTCCCATGCGGCAGGTGCCGCACGGATGATAAACGGTACCTGCAACCTGGCGGATGAAGCCTCGAATATCGTCGTCGGCGACCACGTGCGTGCCCGGTCGCACCTCCGCGAAGATCAAAGAACGGTAGGGCTCGGTGGCAATGATTT
>DATFXD010000149.1:0-2191 GCA_035258605.1 Hyphomicrobiaceae bacterium
CTCGCTGGTCGGGATGTCCGGCGCCGCGAACCAGCGGGTCTTGGCCAAGACAGCGTAGGTCTTGATCTGGTGGCTAAGCACGTAGGTGCCGGTCGCGCGTTGAAAATAGACGCCGCTCACTTGGGACGCGCTGCCGGGTCCCACGGTTGCGGCTGTTGCCTTGTCGGGGTTTGCCTTGAGCCAAACAATCAGTTCCTTGAGGTCGTTCGCCGGAAAATCTTTCCGGGCGGTGATGAGTATCGGGCTGTTAGTCAACAGCGATACCGCTTCAAAATCCTTGAGCACGTCGTATTGGACCGGGTACACGGCGCTCGCGCCCACATGGCTGAGCCAATTGCCGATGCTGACCGTATAGCCGTCCGGCGCCGCGCGTGCGGCGCGGCCGACCCCGATGCTGCCGCCCGCGCCAGTGACGTTCTCGACCACCACGGGTTGGCCGAGCGTGACCGTCAGATGATCGGCAAGGATACGCGCGATGGGGTCGGCGACCCCGCCGGGCGGTACTGGCACGATGATGGTGACGGGACGCGACGGATACGCTTGCGCCGTCGCGACGCGCGAGAACGCCGGCAGCGCGACAGTAGTCGCGGCCAGATGCAGAAATTGTCTACGGGAAAGTTTCATTCTGAACCTCCCTCTCCCTTCACATCACTCGATCACCTCGTCGGCGCGGGCGAGTAGCGGAAGCGGGACGGTGAGTCCGAGCGCCCTGGCTGTCTTGAGGTTTAGGATCAGCTCGAACCTGGTCGGCTGCTCCACCGGTAAGTCGGCGGGCTTCTCGCCCTTGAGGATACGTCCGCAATAGACGCCGACGTCAAGATTTGCCAGCGGATGCATCGTATTTGCTTCCTTTCCGCTGCCAGGCGCGCACACCATCAGTAACACGTTCGTGGAAGTTCTCCGGGCCCACTGCAGCCTCTAATCCCTCGAGCCGCATTCGCTCTCGCACCTGATCGCGCACACGAGCGAGGGCGACGGTTATGCCTTGGTCTTGCAACTCCTTAACGACGTTCAGCAGCTCGTCGAGCGCGGTGGTGTCGACCAAGTTCACCGACTCGGCATCAAGAAGGACATCCCTCGCCTGCGGATGGCTCGCCGCCAGCGCAGCCTTCATCCCATGGCCGACGTGACCAATGCTGGCGAAGAACAGATCACCGCCGGGGCGCCAGATCAGTAACCCGGGGAAGGTGATCGCCTCTGGGTGTAGTTCGACGTCACGGTAGGCCTCCGTCCCGGGGAGCTGACCGAGCACCGCGCCCTGCGGGTGGGTGGTTCGATAAATCAACATCATCAGCGACAGCACGACGCCGAGGGCAATGCCATGCAGGACGCCCAGCGTAAGCTCGCTGGCGAAGACAATGGCGGCGAGACCGAACTCCCATCGACTACGGACGAACAGGTCGCGCAGATAACCGGGCTTCGAAAGGTGCAGCATTGCCGCGACGACGATGGCGGCAAGCGCCGGGTGCGGCATGCCCCGGAACAGCGGCGTGAGGAAGACCAGGGTGAGGAAGCAGAAGACCGCGGCGACGAGATTGGCGAGTTGGGTGCGAGCGCCAGCGGACATTGCCACCGAGGTCTTGGACAAGCTGCCAACGACGAGGAAGCCTCCGAAGAGGCCGCTCAGGATGTTGGCGGGCCCGTGCGCAATTAGTTCCTGGTTCGGATCGATGTTGCCGCCGCCTTGCAGCGCCGCGGCCTTCGCTCCGCCGAGCGCCTCGGCATAGCCAACCAGCACGATGGCAAGCGCGCCGGGGATAAGTTCCAGCAGGACTGCGCGGTCGAGGTTGGGCAGGATGAGGTGAGGCAGGCCGGATGGAAGGTTGCCCACCACGCTGATACCGGCCGCTTCACCGCCGAGCAGGCTGACGAGGACGGTGGCCGCGACCACGACGACCAGCGCCGCGGGGATTCGGGGCGCTAGATGGCGGAGCAACTGCATGGCGATCAGGCTGAGCAGGCCCGTCAACATCGGCGCGAGCGAAATATCGGACAGATGCTGCAGCACGGACCAGAGCTTGGCGAAGAAGTTGCCGGACGCGCCGCTGATGCCCAGCAGATGGGGCAGCTGCCCGATGATCGTGACGCAGACGAGACCCTCGATGAACCCGCGCATTACCGGCGTGGGGATAAAGGCTGCCACCCAGCCCATGCGCAGCGCGCCGAACAGCAGGAAGAAGGCGCCGATCAG
>DATFXD010000150.1:0-5515 GCA_035258605.1 Hyphomicrobiaceae bacterium
CTTTCCCCGGCAAAAACCAAATCGCGTGTGGCCCCCCTTGAAACACAAAAGCGATCCGGGGCGGACGGCCCAAGATCGCCAGGCTTGCACAGTCGCGGCCGCAAAGCACCCTGCGGCCGGCACTTTCCCGTCACGCGTTGCTGGCGGGTGACGGTGGTCGTCGCCCCTTACGTCGCGGTCTGCAAATTGACCGCCTTTGGTCCTTTGCCGCGCTTGTCAGGTTCGGTTTCGAAGGACACGCGCATGCCCTCATCCAGAGGCCCGATGCCAGACCGTTCCACGGCTGTAATGTGCACAAACACATCTTTTCCGCCCTGGTCCGGGGTGATGAACCCAAACCCTTTCGACTGGTTGAAGAACTTGACAGTTCCGTTCTGCCGCATGCGAGGTCTCCATGTCCCCGGTAAATGCAAAAAAGTGCGTCAGCTGCTGGCGAGCCGGCGCGGGTGAAGGTTAGGCAGTCTCGTCCGATATCGGGGAACGTGAGGTGCGCGAGATATGAATAACGCGTCTGCGCAAATCATCTCAGAACAGTCTCAGCAGTCTCCGCCGGGTCCGATAGGCCGCCCGAACTGCGGCGAAGTATCGATGATTGCCCCAACCTGCGCAAGGCAAATTAGCGTATAAATATCACGATTTACGGCGCTCCGCAGGGTCTTGAGTTCTTCGCTCCTATTGGCCGCGCAACGCCTTGAGCCAGCGCACGGAACAGTGTGCACCAGCCCCCCGAGCCAAGGTTCGTGCAAGCGCCGGTGCCGCCGCCGTGAGCTGGCCGGCGAGCGGAAATGGCGGGTTGGCGATCAACAATCCACAGCCGTTGAGCGCCTCGCGATTGCGTGGTTGCTGGATCAACACCTCGAGCGCCAACAGCTTGTCGCCGGCCGCGCCGGCCACGGCTTTGGCGAGGCGGCGCGGCGTGCGGTCATCTTTGATCGGATACCAGGCCAGGAAAATGCCGGTGGCGAAGCGGCGCAAGCCGTCGGTCAGCGCCTCGGCCAACCGGTTGAGATCGCCCTCCGCCTCGAACGGCGGGTCGATCAGGATCACGCCGCGGCGTTCCGGCGGCGGCAATAGCGCGCGTAGCGCCACCCAGCCGTCCAGTCCCATGACCTTGACGGCGCCGCCGCGCACCGCGCCGAGGCTCGCCTCTAAGGCCTTGCGCTCGTCGGGATGGGCTTCGTTGGCGATCAGGGTGTCCTGCGCACGCATCAGGCGTTGGGCGATGGCGGGGCTGCCGGGATAGTGCGTAGTTTCGCCCGGCGCATTCTCCACAGCCAGCACGGCAAGGTAGGGGCTCATGAGCGTGGCCAGCGCCGGCGGCAGCGGCCGGGCCTGCGGCCCGACCAGACGGCCGATCCCTGCCCGCCATTCCTGCGTCCTGTCCGCTTCGAGGGCATCCAGGCGGTAGCGGCCGCGGCCGGCGTGGCTGTCGATGATCCGGAACGGCGTCTCTTTGCGCTTCAGGTAGTCGATCGTGTGCGCCAGCACCGCGTGCTTGACCACATCGGCAAAGTTGCCGGCATGGTAGGCGTGGCGGTAGTTCATGGCGGGCCAACCCCACGGCCGCCGGCGGCACCCTCGGCTAGCGCATGGTCGGGATCACGAATTGAGCACCCTCCTTGACCCCCGAGGGCCAGCGCGAGGTCACGGTTTTGGTCTTGGTATAAAAGCGGATCGCATCGGGACCGTGCTGGTTGAGATCGCCGAAGGCGGAGCGTTTCCAGCCGCCGAAGGTGTAGTAGGCGAGCGGCACCGGGATCGGTACATTGACGCCGACCATGCCGACATTGACCTTGGCGGCGAAGTCGCGCGCCGCATCGCCGTCGCGGGTGAAGATGGCGACCCCGTTGCCCAATTCGTGGTCGTTGGCGAGCTTCAGCCCATCGGCGTAGCTGTTGGCGCGCACCACCGACAACACTGGCCCGAAAATCTCCTCCTTGTAGATACGCATATTTGGCTCAACCCGGTCGAACAGGCAGCCGCCCATATAGAAGCCCGACTCATAACCTTGCATGCGGAAATTGCGGCCATCGACTTTGAGCTCGGCGCCTTCGGCGATGCCGAGATCGACGTAGTCTTTGACCTTTTTCAGATGCGCCGCGGTCACCAGCGGCCCGAAGTCGGCGTCGGCGGACGTGGAGGGCCCGATCTTGAGGCTCTCGACGCGCGGGATCAGCCGCTGCAACAAGCTGTCGGCAGTGGCCTCACCCACCGGTACGGCCACCGACACCGCCATGCAGCGCTCGCCCGCCGAGCCATAGCCGGCGCCGATCAGGGCATCGACCGCCTGCTCCATGTCGGCATCGGGCATGACGATCATATGGTTCTTGGCGCCACCGAAGCATTGCACGCGTTTGCCGGTGGCGGTGCCGCGCGCGTAAATATATTCGGCAATTGCCGTCGAGCCGACGAAGCCGACGGCGGCGATGTCGGGATGGTCGAGAATGGCATCGACCGCTTCCTTGTCACCGTTGACGACGTTAAGGATACCCGGCGGCAGGCCCGCCTCCAGCATCAGCTCGGCCAGCATGATGGGCACGCCCGGATCCCGCTCCGACGGTTTGAGGATGAAGGCATTGCCGCAGGCGATGGCCGGTGCGCACTTCCACAGCGGTATCATTGCCGGAAAGTTGAAGGGCGTAATGCCGGCCACCACCCCGAGCGGCTGGCGAATCGAGTAGAGGTCGATGCCGGGTCCGGCGCTTTCCGTGTACTCGCCTTTCATGAGGTGCGGCACGCCGCAAGCGAACTCGACCACCTCCAAGCCGCGCTGGATGTCGCCCTTGGCATCGGCAATGGTCTTGCCGTGCTCGCGGGCCAGGCAATCGGCGAGCTTGTCGTAGTCGCGGTGCGCCAGCTCCAGGAATTTCATCAGCACACGGGCCCGACGCTGCGGATTGGTCGCCGCCCAGGCGGGTTGCGCGGCTTTGGCATTTTCGACCGCCGCCGCCACCTCCGCCTTGCTGGCGAACGCCACCTTGGCGCGCACCTCACCGGTCATTGGTTGGAACACGTCGCCGCTGCGGCCGCTTTTACCCTCAACCGACTTGCCACCGACGAAATGCCCGTAGTCGATCATCTTCATACTCCCGGTTCACGTCAGCTTCCGAGGCAATCGGCTAACATGGGCCGCTTGGGGGTCGCAAGGGCGGCTCGGGGCCTGCGGCTTTGGGCGCCGGCGCCGGCCGGGGGGCCGACGCCCGCAGGGCCTGGCCGGTTGCCCGGTTGCGGCCGCCGCCGCGATCCCGACCCGCGGCATCTGGAACTAAAGTCCAAGCTGAAAGACCGCTGGCTGGGCCGACGCCGCATTGCACAACAGGGTCGGCGACGATAAAACACCAAACAAAAAGCCGGCATGGTGCGATGGCCAGGCTGGCCAGGAAAGGGAGGAGTGCGCAAGCGTGAATGGGACCAGTGCCTCGGCAGCGGTAGCTGCCCGCGAAGACGCACTCGACACGCTACCCAAGCTTCTGATCAGCAACGCGAGCAAGTACGCAAACCGACCGGCAATCCGGCACAAGGATTTCGGCATCTGGCAGACGTGGAGCTGGTCGCGATTGCATGAGGAAGTGCGCGCCCTCAGCATCGGGCTGCGCAAACTCGATCTCAAGCGCGGCGACACCGTCGCCATCATCGGTGACAACCGGCCGCGGCTCTATGCAACCTTCGCCGCCGTGCAGTGCCTCGGCGGCATCCCGGTACCGGTCTACCAGGACTCGGTTGCCGATGAGATGGCCTACGTGCTCGAGCACGCCGAGGCCAGCATCGCCGTGGTCGAGGACCAGGAGCAGGTCGACAAGGTGGTGTCGATGGCGGATCGACTGCCGCATCTGAAGAAGATCATCTACGACGACCCGCGCGGGCTCAAGGACTACCAGGGCAGCAATCTGCACGCCTTTACCGACGTCCAGAAACTCGGCCGCGACGAGTTGCGCGGCAATTCGGGTGCCGACGGTTGGTGGCAGGACGAGATTGCCAAGGGCAAGGGCAGCGACGTCAGCGTCGTGCTTTATACATCCGGCACCACCGGGCGACCCAAGGGCGTGATGCTGACGCACACCAACATCGTCGTGTCGGCCCGCAACGGCAACAGGTTCGACAACTTCGGTCCCGACGATACGCTGCTCGCCTACCTGCCGATGGCCTGGGTCGGCGATCACCTGTTCTCCTACGGACAGGCCTATGCCGCCGGCATGTGCGTGTGCTGCCCGGAGAGCCCGGAAACCGTGGTCGAAGACCGCCGCGAGGTCGGCCCCACCTATTTCTTTGCGCCGCCGCGCGTGTTCGAGAACCTGCTGACCCAGATCATGGTGCGCATGCAGGACGCGGGTTGGGTGAAGCGCAAGATGTTCGACTACTTCTTGGCGGTGGCGCAGCGCTGCGGCGAGAACATCCTCAACGGCAAGCCGGTGGCATTGGCCGATCGCCTGCGCTACCGGCTGGGCGATCTCCTCATCTACGCCCCGCTCAGGAACCGCATGGGCCTGTCGCGCACCCGCGTTGCCTATACCGCGGGCGAGGCCATCGGCCCCGAGCTGTTTCGCTTCTACCGCGCGCTGGGCATCAACCTGAAGCAGCTCTACGGTCAGACCGAGGCCAGCGTCTACATCACCCTGCAGCCCGATGGCGAGGTCTATTCCGACAGTGTCGGCAAGCCCGGGCTAGATGTTGAGATCAGAATTGCCGACAGCGGCGAGGTGCTGTTTCGCAGCCCCGGCGTGTTCCTCAAGTACTTCAAGAACGACGAGGCCACGCGCGCCGCCAAGAGCCCGGACGGCTGGGTGCACACCGGCGATGCCGGCTTTTTCGATCAGCGCGGCCACCTCAAGATCATCGACCGCGCCAAGGACGTCGGCCGGCTCAACTGCGGCGCACTGTTCGCGCCGAAGTATCTCGAAAACCGAATCAAGTTCTATCCGGAAGTGCGCGAAGCGGTGGCCTTCGGTCAGGGCCACGACTACCCCACCATGCTGATCAACATCGACCCGATCTCGGTCGGCAACTGGGCGGAGCGCAACAACATCGCCTACGGCAGCTACCAGGAGCTGGCCGCGCACCCCAAGGTGTACGAGATGGTGCGCCAGCGCGTCGACGAGATGAATAAGGCACTGGCGCAAGAGCCGCAGATGGCGGCCTCGCAGATCCGCCGTTTCCTCATCCTGCACAAGGAGCTCGATGCCGACGACGGCGAGCTTACCCGCACCCAGAAGGTGCGCCGGCCGTTCATCAATGAACGCTACGCAGCGTTGATCGCGGCGCTCTACGACGGCTCGGCGGCATGCCACGTCGCCACCGAAATGACGTTCGAGGACGGGCGCAAGGGCGTGGTTGAGGGCGATATTAGAATCGTCGACATGCCGGTCTATCCGGCGCCGAGCGAGCCGTTGCGGGAGGCTGCCGAATGAAAGCCGACGTCGAACCCAGACCCGTGGTCGCCGGCGATGCGGCGCTGGCGCCCGGTGAGGTGCTGTTGTCGGTCGAGCACGTGTCGTTGTCGTTCGGCGGCATCCGGGCC
>DATFXD010000151.1:0-5278 GCA_035258605.1 Hyphomicrobiaceae bacterium
CCTCTAGCCGCTCCCGCAATTCCCGCGCCGCGGTGATGACGCTGGCGAAGGTCACATCGGGCGCCGGGTCAAGATCGAACACCAAGCGTCCCGGCACCGTCGGCTGCCCGGGCTTGTTGTTCAACGGGTGGTATTCGATGCCCGCAATCTGCGCAGCGGCAATCAGCCCCTCGCGGCGATCGATCTGGATATAGGGGTTGCCTTCGTCTTCAAGCCGCACGGCCGACAACAGGCTCGACATCCCCTTCATTTCGTGCCGCTGGAAAAAGTGCTCAGCATCGATGCCTTCGGGGGCACGAATGATGGAGCAGGGCCGACCCTTAAGATGCGCGAGCATCCAGTCCCCGATCCCTTCCAGATACCGCGCCAGATCGAGCTTGGTGTAGTTCTCCGGCGCCGGCCAAAGCGGTTTGTCGGGTTTGGTGATGACGACGCCCATGACGACCTCGCGACCCGCCTTGACGCGATCGCCGCGCGGGGTTGCGGGAGCCGGCGCGTCGTCGGGGTGGCTCGCCGCAGGCTCGGCGCCCACCTCGCGCGCTGGCTTATCTTCGCGCAGGCCTTTGAACGCGCCTTCCCGGATATTGCCATCGCCGGACCAGCCGGCGATCTCGATCTCGGCGACCAGCTCCGGCTTGACCCAAGCCCAGTCCGCCTGGCGCCGCGGCGCGCCCCTGCCGCCAAACGGACTTCGCTCCGATTTGAGCGCTCTGAGCTTGGTGAGGAGGTCGGCGGCCGTGTGCTGGTTAAAGCCGGTGCCAACCCGCCCGCTATAAACCAGATGATCGCCGCGATAGACGCCGATGATCAGCGCGCGCAGCTTGCTTGCGCTGCCGCTCCAGCCGCCGATCACCACTTCCTGGCCTTCCCGGCATTTGGCCTTGTTCCAGCTCTCGCTGCGCCTGGAAACGTAGGCGGCGCTTGCACGCTTGGAGACGACGCCCTCGAGCTTGAGATCGCGGGCCGACTTCAGCATCGCGGTGCCATCCTCCAAGAAATGCTCAAGATATTTGATCTGATGGGGATCGGCGCCGCGCTCAACCAGCATGCGCTCGAGCCGCTGCTTGCGCTGGCGCAGGGGCAAGGAGCGGAGATCCTTGCCCTCGCAGAACAACAGATCGAACGCAAAATAGGTGAGGTCCTGCGAGCGCCCCTCGGCCAGCGCCGCCTGCAGCAGGGGAAAGCTCGGCATGCCGCGCTGATCGAGCGCCACCACCTCGCCGTCGACGATGCACTCACCGAGGCAACATCCAGCCGCGGCGATGGTGGCAAATTTGCCCGTCCAATCGAGGCCCTTGCGCGTGCGCATTGCCGCTGCGCCGGCCTCGACCCGCAGCTGGATGCGGTAGCCGTCGAGCTTGATCTCGTGCACCCAATCCTGGCCCGAGGGCGGGCGACCGACGCGGCCGCACAGTTGCGGCGCAATGAATTTGGGCATCGCCCCGGCGACCTTGGCAAACGCATCCGGCACGGCTTGCCGCGGCACCGGCAACCGGGTTCGCTCGGTCGCCGGCGCGGTGGCCATGCGGCTCGGATGCCAGACCGCATTGGCCCTCAGTGCAGCGCCCTTGCCGCGCATGAAGGGCTTGGGACCTGGTTCGGCGCCGGCGGCGATCTCGGCCAGGCTCCGACCGGATGCAACCGAGCGATCCCGAGCAAGGATGCCGTCCGGGTCGGCGTCGCGCTCGAAGCCGTCCTGGCGCTTAATCAGCAGCCAGTTGGTGCCCTTGCCCGGCTCGCGATCGTGCCTCAGCCGGACCAGCACCCAGCCGCCCTTCAGCTTTTCGCCGGCCAGTGTGAAGCGGAGCTCGCCCTGGTGCAGCGCCTCGACGGCGTCGGCATCGGGCGCCCAGAAGCCGCGATCCCACAGCATGACCGTGCCACCGCCGTAGGCGCTCTTTGGGATCGTGCCTTCGAAGTCGCCATAATCGAGCGGGTGGTCCTCGGTTTCGACGGCAAGGCGCCGCGTCTTGGGATCGAGCGACGGCCCGGTGGTGACCGCCCAGGACTTGAACACGCCCGCAACCTCAAGGCGCAGGTTGAAGTGAAGTCGCCGGGCCGCGTGCATCTGGATGACAAAGCGCGGGTACTGGGCCGGCGCCACCGCCTGCTTGCCGCTGGGCTCGCTCGCTTTTGCGAGGTCGCGCTTGGCTTGGTGGCGCGCCAACTTGTTGTTCGCCATCGAGGCTTCCTGCTCCCTCCGCAACCGGGGGACCACGTTCCCCCAATTTCGTTGCGATGGGAACTAGCGCGTCGCGCTTTTCCTTGCCGGGTCGCCAGAACTGATCGGCTATCAGGCGGGCCGCGCACGCCGGCAAACCGCACCCCCGGCCAGCCGCCGGGCGCACAACCGGCACGCACACCGGCGGCCACGAAAGTAGGGAATGTTGCTCGGTTCGGGCCGCCGGCTACTGCGTTGATCCTGAGGAGGAAACCAGCACCGGGTCGGCCCGGTAGAGGTCCGGGAACTGCTGCTGCAGATCGCTAACCTTCGCCCGATCGTGAAACACGATATAGGGGTGGTGCGGGTGCTTCGCCATGAAGTCCTGGTGGTAGGTCTCCGCGGGATAGAACGCGTGACCGGGCTCGACGGTTGTGGCGACCGCGGCGCCAAACACGCCGGCGGCATCGAGCTGGGCAATGTAAGCCCGGGCAATCCGGGCTTGCTCCGGGTCGGCGGTAAAGATGGCGGAGCGGTACTGGGTGCCGATGTCTGGACCCTGCCGGTTGCGCTGGGTTGGATCATGCACCACGGCGAAGAAGATCTGCAGCAGGCGGCCGCTGCTGATGCGTCGTGGATCGTAGGTTATTCGCACGGCTTCGGCATGTCCGGTGGCACCGCTCGACACCTCCTCATAGCTGGCGGTGTCCTTCTGTCCCCCCGCATACCCCGAGACGGCACTCATCACGCCTTGGACGTGCTGGTACACACCCTGCACCCCCCAAAAGCAACCTCCGGCAAGGACAATGGTCGCCGAGGCGGCCTGCGCCGCCGGCTCATCCAGCAGCGGCGCAGGAACGCTCTTTCCCGTCGCCGCCGCCGACCGCGGCACATCAAATACCGGCAGCACCAGCATTGCCAGCAGCAACGCCGTTGCGGCGAGGGCGGGGGCGAGGCTGCGCACAGCATTGGCCATAGGGGTCATGGACAGCTCCCATCAAATGGCGGTGGGCGGTCGGCCCGGCACACCGCAATCTCACTGCAAGTGAGGCGTTTCCAGCATAAATACGCACGCTAGCGAGCTGCGCCAAGGGCGATCGAGACAGCACCGACGGGGCTCGCTCTCCGCGCGCGGCTCCGGGCCGCCATGATCGTGCCACCGTCGGGCAGCACGTCGATGCGTTCGACGTATCCAATCTTGGCCGCTGCAACGGCCAGCCATGAACGAGGGCCGGTACGGAACGCCAGCAGCAGCGGCAGCACCAACGGCAACCAGCGCCAACCAGCGCGCACGGGGTGCGAACGCCCTAAACCTCGAAAGCGCTTCGCGTTGGGCGACCTGCTCCGGCCCACCCATGCGACAACGGTGACCCCATTTCCCCGGCAATCCGCACCGAGGGGCTGACGGTGTGGTCGGTGCGCTCAATGGCGTCCCTTCGCCCTCGCCCTAACCGGGGGCGAGGGCGAACCATTGACGCTCGCCGAGCGATGAGCTTTCATCGCCCCATCATCAAGGGGCTCGTGGGGACAGCATGCGCACGGGGGCACTGCTCGAGATCGCGATCGCGCTGGCGTTTTGCGCGATCACTGCTTCGGCTCACGCTCAGACGCCGCCAGCGCCACCCCCGGTCCCCGACGGCCCACGCTACGTCGTCACCTACCTGGAAGTGATGCCGACCGCAAAGTCGCAAGCGCGTAGCCTGCTGCGCAAGTTTCGCGACGCTACCCGGCGGGAGCCCGGTTGCCTGCGTGCCGAAGCACTGCAGCGCGCCGGCCAAACGCACCAGTTCGTTCTGCTCGAGGCTTGGAATGACCAGGCGGCGCTCGATACCCACAGCAAGGCGGCCGCCACCACGCAGTTCCGTGATAAGATCAAAGCCATCGAGAATGCCCCACTCGATGAGCGCGTGCATTTTCCCTTGTCGGTTGCCGAACTCGCCGCCAAACCCAGCCGGTCGGCGGTCGCCGCGGTCACCCACGTCGATGTCATTCCTCCACAACGAGAGAACGGCACGGCCATCACCAAAGCGCTGGCCGACGACAGCCGCAAAGATGCTGGTAACTTGCGCTTTGAGGCGGTCGTACAAACCAATCGCCAGAACCACTTCACGGTGATCGAGCTGTGGCGCGATCTGGCCGCCGCAGAGGCGCACAGCATGGCAGCGCATACGCGCGGTTTTCGCCAGAAACTAGGGCCGGCGAGCGGCGCTCTCTATGATGAGCGCTTCTATAAGCCTTTGGATTGACCGCCCGCGCGCACCAGGGGACCGCCTGGTGGTGCGGATGGCTCACGGCCCAGGCCAGAACGGCGAGCGCGACCAGCGCCGGTTGCCTTTAAAAAATTCCGTGGACGCTGACGGCAAGGGCGGACGCCAGCTGCGCTCAATCAGCTTCCTTGGTGCTCCCAAGCTTGCGGTTGTTGACCGAATCGGATCTTCCTTGAGGCAAGTGCTTGCGATTGGCCGGAGCCAACACCGGTGCGAAGCGGACTGGCAATGCTTTGTCTTCTGGCTGCCGGCTGCTCAATGCCGACCAATCTTCTGCCCCCGCCTGGTCCGCCCGCCTCTGAACAGGTCGGCGGTGGCATCGTCCGGATCGCGGTGCCGAAAAGCCCCCTTGCCGATTGCGCCTCGGTCGACACGTGCACCCTCGTAAAGGCGGCCGAAGCCACCCAGCGCGCGGGTGGCACTCACTTCCTGCTTCTCCCGGGTCATGGCGGCGCGACGCAGCACGGTTACGCCTACATCAAGGTCTTCACCTTGGGTCCGGGTGAGGTGGTCCCGAGCAGCACCATGTCGGTTGAGGAGGCGTTGCACTTCTTCCGCAAGCCGCCGGGCGAGGTGCCGATCTGACAGGCACCGAAAAAGCCTCCTGCACCTAGCCGCAGCCACGGCCTTGATCGCAGGCGATTTTGCGATTGCTGGCCAGCGCGCCGACCGCGCCCTGGGTAGGCGAGGTGGGGCCGCCGCCGGGGGGACCTTACCGGAGCCGCAAGGATCCAGCGCTGACCTGTGGCCAGCCGCCCTGCGAGCCCAGCTTTGCTCGTTCCAAGGCCGCGACCCGCTTGGTCATATCGAGGCCGAC
Source organism: Hyphomicrobiaceae bacterium (assembly GCA_035258605.1). Lineage (GTDB taxonomy): Bacteria > Pseudomonadota > Alphaproteobacteria > Rhizobiales > Hyphomicrobiaceae > AWTP1-13. Next base: position 5,246 of record DATFXD010000151.1, read on the forward strand.
GAAGTCATAGAATGCCACGCCCGGGATCATGTA
>DATFXD010000152.1:0-26254 GCA_035258605.1 Hyphomicrobiaceae bacterium
GGCTCGACGGCAAGGTGTTCTCGATCGGCGGCAAATGGCGTGGCCGGGTGGCCGCGGAGCACGCCGACGCCCGGCTGATGGTTGTGCTCAAGCTGTTCTGCGGCATGCTGATCTTCAATGCCGATTGCCGCCGGCACCTGCGCCGGCTGGCGCGCGACATCGGCAACGGCCGCTATGCTCCGAAGCTCGAGAAGCAGGAAGCCGATCTTTACATGAACCCGCGCCGGGTGCGCTGAAGCGCGGAACGCGCCAACGCGCCGCCGCCAGCCTAATCGCCGCTGGCGGCCACAAAGGTCACAAACTCCTCCGCCGGCATGCGCGCGGGCGTGAAGGTGTTGACCTTGTCGCTGTGATCGGGATAGCCCAACGACATGCCGCACACGATCTGCTGCTCGGGGGGGATGTTGAGCCGCCGCTGCAAGACGTCGTAGAAGATCAGGAAGGCTGCCTGCGGGCAGGTCTCGAGCCCGAACTGCCGCGCCGCCACCATGATCGACTGCAGGAACATGCCGTAATCGAGCCAGGACCCAAGCTCCAGGTCGCGGTCGATGGAAAAGATGAGCCCGACCGGCGCATCGAAGAATAGGAAATTGCGCCGGTGCTGGGCGTGCATCTTGTCCTTGTCGCCGCGGCCGATCCCGAGCGTGCCGTAAAGACCCCAGCCGCAGGCGCGGCGCCGCGCCAGATAGGGCTCCCGCCAACGCTCCGGGTAGTAGTTGTACTCGCGCGGTGCCACCCGCCCATGGTCGTAGCGTTCGGCAAGGTCCTGGGCGATCTCGTGCTTGAGGTCGCCGTCGAGCACCCACACCTTCCACGGCTGCACGTTGCTACCCGAGGGTGCGCGCCCCGCAATGGTCATGATGCGCAAGATCAAGGCGCGCGGCACCGGTGTGGGCAGGAACGCACGTACGCTCTGTCGCCCGCCGATGGCCTCTTCGACCGTCATCATCCCACACGGCCCTCGCACCGACCCTTGCCATGCCCATGCCGGCCGGTTGCGGCCGGACCATGCCACGGCCGGCTTTTGCCGGTCAATGCGCGGGGGCGCGCGCGCACGGGCAGCGCAACAGCGCTCCCGTTGCGCCTTCGCCCTTGCCGTTGATGAGGGCGGCCTTGCGGGTGGCGCTCGGCGCGGCCGCCGGCGCTACGGCCTGCGCGGCGGCGGCCGGCATCGGCGGTCAGCGGCAGCGCATCTGCCAGGGCATGTCGGTGCCCGTAGACAGCAGCTTGCCGTCGCGGATGGCGTACTCTTTGGTGGTGATGAAGGCGTCGGTGATGATGCGCAACCGCCCGTCCGCGGTCTTGGCGAGGGTGATTTGCCGGCTTTGCGCCGACGCCGGAAAGAACACGACGAGATCGATGCCGCCGGCGGTCAGGGCAGCGCGCACGACCTCGCCGGTGTTGCGCTGCGAGCCGAAGTCGCGGTCGTGGGCAATGTTGCCGCCGGGGGTCGCGACGTAGCTCAGATAGCCGTTGGCGAGGCTCGGCGGCAGCGCGCAGTCGACCGCCCAGGTTCCCAACAGGCCGAAGGCGGCTGCCGTCTCCGCCGGGGTTTCCGCGCGCGCCGCCGACCCCGAAGCGATCGCGAGGCTCACCCCCGCCAGCACGAGCCACCTGTGCGCTGCAATATTCATGGCTGCTCGGCGCCGCCGCCTTCACGGGTTTAATAGACAACGGCAATCTGCTATCTGCGGTTCCTGGCGACCGAGGGGAGACAGCCCGTGAATTTTGAGCGCCTCTTTCATCCGCGCGGCGTGGCCATCATCGGCGCCTCGTCGGACCTCACGCGCATCGGTGGCCATCCGATCAAGGCGATGCAAAATGCCGGCTACACGGGCGGCATTTATCTGGTCAATCCGAAATACCAGGAAATGCACGGCCGCAAGTGCTACCCCGACGCGCAGTCGATCAAACAAGCCTGCGATCTCGCTATCGTTGCGGTTCCGGCCCCGGCGGTCGCCGCCGCCATCCGCGACTGCGGTCTGGCCGGCATCGGCTATGCCGTAGTGTTGACCGCCGGCTTCCGTGAGACCGGCGCCGAGGGACGCGCGCTGGAGGCCGAGCTCAAGCGGGCCGTCGCCGACAGCGGCGTGCGCATCGTCGGGCCCAATTGCCAGGGCATGCTGTCGCTCGAGGCGCGTGTGTGGGCCGCCTTTGGCAGCGTCGCCGATGAGACCGATTTCCGCCCAGGCCGCGTCTCCTGCGCCTTCCAGTCGGGCGGCTTTGGCTACGCCATCGTCAATCTGGCGGAGGCGCAAGGATTGGGCTTTCGCTATTGCGTCTCGTCCGGCAATGAGACCGACATCGACACGCCACAGCTGCTTTCGGCCTTTCTCGATGACGTCGGCACCTCGGTGATTTTCGCCTACCTCGAGGGCACGCCCAATGCCCGCCGCCTGCTCGATATTGGAGCCAAGTCGCTCGCCAGCGGCAAACCGGTGATGATCTGGAAGGCGGCCACGACCGATGCCGGCGTCAAGGCGGCGGCATCCCACACCGCCAATATGACGGGCAGCTATGATCTCTATCGGGCGGCGCTGCGCCAATCCGGTCTGATCGAGGTCGACGACGTCGAGCCGATCGTCGATATCGCCAAGCTGTTCGCGCAGGGACGCAGTCCCAAGGGCAACGCCGTCGGCGTGCTGTCGATCTCGGGGGGCTCGGGCATCGTCTATGCCGATGCCGCCGTGCGCGGCGGCCTGACCTTGCCGCCCTTTTCCGAGGCGACGCTCGCGGCCTTGCGCAAGATCGTTCCCGCGTTTGGCTCACCGGAAAATCCCGCCGACGTCACCGCCAGCTTCTTTAACGATATAAACCTGTTCGCGAGCGCGCTCGAGATCGTGCTGGCGGACCCGCGCCTCGACCAGCTCTCGATCCTGCTCGCCTCCATTTCCGGGCCGTCGGCGCGGCGCGCGGCAGAGGCGATCGCCGCCGTTGCCAACCGCACCGACAAGCCACTGCACGTTGCTTGGTCGGGTCGCCACGCCAAATCGCCCGAGACCATCAAGGCCTTCGAAGACGCGGGGGTGCCGTTTATCACCACGCCGGTGCGGCTGGCGCGGGCGGCCGCGGTGCTGGCGCGCTTCGCCGCCGATCAGCGCCGGCTGCTGCCGCGGTCCACGCCCGCAATTGCGACGCCGGTCGGTCTCGAGCTGCCGGCGGCGAGCGGCAGCCTCAGCGAAATCGAGAGCAAGCGGGTGCTCAGTGCCTTTGGCGTGCCCGTGCCCAAGGAGGTGTTGGTGCCCTCGGGCAGGGACGCCAGCGCCGCCGCGGCGGCACTAAGGGCGCCCTTCGCCGTCAAGATCGTCTCGCGCGACATTCCCCATAAGACCGAGGTGGGCGGGGTCAGGCTCGGCGTGGCGGCGGGTGCCCTCGATGAGGCGGTGCACAGCGTCACCGGCAACGCGCTCAAGGCGAAGCCCGACGCCCACATCGACGGCGTGCTCGTCTCGGAGATGGCGCGGGGGATCGAGGTCCTGATCGGCGTCATCAACGACGAGAGCTTCGGGCCGAGCATCGCGCTCGGGCTCGGCGGCGTCCTGACCGAGGTCGTGAAGGACGTGACCTATCGCATTGCTCCCTTCGGTCTCGAAACCGCACGGGAAATGATCACCGAACTGCGCGGCGCCCGGCTGTTCGATGGCTATCGCGGCGAACCCGCCGCCGACAAGGAGGCACTGGCGCGGACCTTGGTGGCCGTGTCGCAGATGGCCGCAGCGCTGGCGCCCCGGCTCAAAGAGCTCGACATCAATCCGGTGTTCGTCGGCCGTGAGGGCCAAGGGGTCGTCGCCGCCGACGCGCTCCTGGTCCTGAACTAGCCGCGGCGGATGGGCGGCGCGGCCTGGCGCGCGCCGCCCGTCAGGTCAAGACCCCCGTTGGCGTGCCGTCAAGCCAGGCCTCGATCGAGGCCACCATGGCCGGATAAAAGCTGCGATAGGTGTCGCTCGTCACATAGCCAAGGTGCGGCGTCAGCAGTGCCCGCGGCTCCTTGCGCAGCGGGTGGTCGGCGGGCAGCGGCTCCACATCGAAGGTGTCGGCGGCATATCCCGCCAAGCGCTGCTCCCTGAGCGCGGCCAGCAAGGCTGCTTCATCGACGATCGGACCGCGCGAGGTATTGACCAAAAGCGCGCTCGGCCGCATCAGGCCGAGTTCATGGGCCCCGATCAGGCCGCGCGTGCGCGACGACAGCACGGTGTGGATGGAAATAATGTCGGCGCGCCGGAACAGCTCGTCCTTGCTCACCAGTTCCGCGCCGTGCTCGCGAGCGCGCTCGGCGGTCAAATTTTGGCTCCAGGCGATGAGCTTCATGCCCATCGCCGCGCCAATTCTGCCAACCCTGGCGCCGAGCGAGCCGAGGCCGAGGATGCCGAGCGTCTTGCCCTCAAGATCGAAGCCCACGGTCGTCTGCCAGCCGCCACCCGGGCGCATGGTCTCAAATTCCTGACGCAGATGCCGGGCGAATGCCAGCATCAGGGCGATTGCCAGCTCCGCCGTCGAGCGGCCGCCGCCCTGGGTGCCGCACACGGTGACGCCATGCTCGCGCGCCGCCTCGAGATCGATCGAGGCGTTGCGTTTGCCGGTGGTGACCAACAGCTTGAGGTTCGGCAGTTTCTCAAACAGGGGGCGCTGGAACGGCGTGCGCTCGCGCATGATGCCGATCACCTCAAAGCCCGCAAGCGCCGCCGCCAAGGCATCGACCCCGGCGATACGCTCGTTGAACACCTTGATGGTGTGCTGCTGTTTGAGCCGCGACCAGTCGGCCATGCTCAAGGCCACATTCTGATAGTCGTCGAGCAGTGCAATGTTGACCATCGGCGGGCTCCCTTGTTGGCGCCGTCATTACAGGGTAGTACCGTAAGCGCGGCAAACGCACTAAGATAGCACGGCGAGCTCGGCGGCGACGATTGCCGCGCCGGCGCCGCCTCATCCCATGGGGAGTGTCCTGTGCCTGCCGTCATGCTACTCCTGGCATTCGTGTTCGGCCTCGCCATGCTGCCGCAGATGTGGGTGAAGCGCACCCTCGAACGGCACTCGCGCGAGCGCAGCGATTTCCCGGGCACCGGCGGCGAGTTCGCGCGCCATATCCTCGATGAGATGAACCTCGGCCACGTCGGCGTCGAGGAGACCACGCTCGGCGATCACTACGACCCCGACAGCAAGACCGTGCGCCTGCTGCCCAAGCATTTCAACGGCCGGTCGCTGGCGGCCGTGGTCGTCGCCGCCCACGAGGCCGGCCATGCCATGCAGGACGCTACCGGCTATCAGCCGCTCAAGGCGCGCACGCGTCTGGCCAAGCAGGCGATGCAGATGGAGAAGGTGGGTGCGGTGGTGATGCTGGCGGTGCCGGTGGTGCTCTTGATCGTCAAGGCGCCGCAGTTGATACTTTTCGAGGTGTGCTGCGGCGTGCTCATCTTCGGCATGACCATCGTGCTGCACGCCGTGACCTTGCCGGTGGAGTTCGACGCCAGCTTTCGCCGCGCGCTGCCCGTGCTCAAGGCCGGCAACTACATCAAGAAGCAAGACCTGCGCGCCGCCCGGCAGATCCTGCGCGCCGCCGCCTTCACCTATGTCGCGGCCGCCGCCACCAGTGTGCTCGACGTGATGCGCTGGCTCAAGGTGTTGCGCTTCTAGCCGCCGCGGTGCTGTCAGCGCCGCGGTTGCGGCATGCTGGCCGCTTAAGGCATCAGGGTGCCGATAAAGTTGAGGGCGATCTCGCGCTGATGCGGGGCATCGCGATGCTCGATCAGATAGATCGCCTGCCAGGTGCCGAGCACGGCGGCGGCGTCGCGTACCGGGATCGATAGCGACGTTGCCGTCAACATGGCTCGAATATGCGCCGGCATATCGTCGTCACCCTCGCTCATATGCCGATAGTGCCGCCCGCGCGGCGCCAGGCCTGCCAGCGCGTCGCTCAGGTCGCGCTGGACGTCGGGATCGGCATTCTCCTGAATGGTGAGTGAGGCCGAGGTGTGCCGGACGAACACCGTCAGCAGTCCATCACTGGCGCCGATTTGGCTCAGCCATTGCTTCACCGGCGCCGTGACGTCGGTGAAGCCCGGACCGCGGGTTGCAATAACGATTGAGAGGTGCGCCTGCTGCAGCACTTCGCCTCCGTGACCACCCCCTATCTACCAACGAAGTTCGGCACCCGCCGTTCGTTGACAGCGTTGACGCCCTCCTTGAAGTCCTCGGTCTGGCGCAACCTGGTCTGTTTTTCCAGCTCGATTTCGGTGGCGGCGCGCACGCGCTCGGCCAAGCCGGCGCGCAGGGTGGCGCGCGTCTCGAGCACGCCCAGGGGCGAGTTTTCGGCGATTTCGGCCGCCAGTTTCTGGGCCGCCGCGCGCACCTCGGCCTGCGGCACCAGGAGGTCGGCAAGGCCGATGCGGTGGGCCTCCGCACCCGGGACCCGGCGGCTGGTGTAGAACATCATGGCTGCCTGCGCCGGCCCGATCAACGCCGGCAAGGTATGGGTCAAGCCGAAGCCCGGATGGAAGCCCAGACGCGTGAAATTGGCGGCAAAGCGCGCCTCTGGGCAGGTGACGCGCAGGTCGGGAACCAGCGCCAGCCCGAGGCCGCCGCCGACCGCGGCGCCATGGATCGCTCCAACCATCGGCTTGGCGGTGCGGAACAGACGCACCGCCTCGAGATAGAGATGACCGGCCTGGCCGGTCTCGGATTTCTTGGCCAACACATCGCTGACATCGGCGCCCTCACCCAGCTTGGCGCCGGCGCAAAACGCACTCCCTTGCGCCGCCAGCACGATGGCACGGCAGGCGGGCGATCGATCGAGCTCCTCGCATGCCTCGGCGATCTGGCGGATCAGGTCGATGTCGAAGAAGTTGTGCGGCGGCCGCTTGATCTCGATGGTTGCCACCAGGCTCGCCACCTCGACGCCGATGTCCTTGAAGGCAGGCATGCGCTTTATCTCCAGCAAAAATTGTCTATTTCCGGAACAATGGGAGCCACCACACGTTTGGAGGGGCGGACGCTGAGAACGCGCCGGGTGCGAAGGCGCTCACGGCGCCGCCCCGGTATCCGCATTTGCAGCAAGGACGCTGAGAACGCGCGCATGGCGCGCCGCCCCGGTATCTGCCCAGAGGCCCCGGCATGGCTCCGGGGCCTTCTTTGTTTGGCAACCCTGGTCAGCGCATGACGCATGGCGCCTCGGCTTATCGCAGACCCAGCCCGCGGGCGATGATGCCGCGGAGGATTTCGGTGGTGCCACCCTGGATCGTGAGCTTCGGCGCGATCAGGGTCGCAAACCGCAGCTGCTCCTCAAACGGGGCGCGGTTGGCCGCGCTCTCCTCGACGAAGGCCGCCAGGTCGCGGGCACGATGCGGCAGCCGCTGCTCCCAGAGCGTGCCCAGGTCCTTGACGATGGCCGCCTCGACCACCGGCTCCTTGCGCGCATGCAGCATGCCGGCGACCGACACCGACATGCGCCTCAGCGCGTGCAGTTGCGCCACCAGCCGGCCCAAACCTTCGGCCCCGCGCAGGTCGGGAGCCGGGCCAAGCACGCGCACCAGCTCCTGCAACACATAGAAGGTCTCAAGAAAGCGCTCCGGCCCGCTGCGCTCGTAGGCGAGTTCGGATGTCGCCTGTTTCCAGGCGGCGTCGACCTCGCCCAGCACGTACTCGTCGGGGACGAAGGCGTCCTGGAACACCACCTCGTTGAAGTCGTGCTGGCCCGTCATCTGGTAGATCGGGTTGACGCTGATACCCGGCGTTTTCATGTCGACCAGGAATTGGGTGAGGCCGTGCCGGCGGTTGTCCTTAGTCGCCGGCGAGGTGCGGAACAGCCCGATCATGTAGTCGGCATGATGGGCGTTGCTGGTCCACACCTTGGTGCCGTTGATCAGCCAGCCGCCATCGGTCTTGCTGGCCTTGGTTGAGGCCGCGAACAGGTCGGAGCCCGATCCCGGCTCGCTCATGCCGATGGCGAAGCATACTTCGCCGCGGCAAATGCGCGGCAGCACCTCGAGCTTGATGCGCTCACTAGCGTACTTGATCAGCACCGGCCCGCTCTGGCGATCGGCGACGAAGTGGAGGCGTACCGGCGCATTGGCGACCCGGAACTCCTCGGTCACGACGTAGCGCTCGAGAAAGCTGCGCTCGTGCCCGCCATAGCGCTTCGGCCAGGTCATGCCGATCCAGCCCTTCAGCCCCACCTTGCGGCTGAACTCGGGACTGAAGCCATGATCGTTTCCGGGTTCGTCGGGATGGTAGCTGCCGGCGGCGATCTCCTCGGCGAGGAAGGCGCGCACCTCGGCGCGCAACGCTTCGCATTCGGGCGGCAAGCGGATCGGATCAAAGGTCAGTTCGCTCGTCATGTGCCGTCCTCATCGTGATGCCAGCAACGGCCACAGTCCGTCGCTGCCGCGCGCCGCCACCAAGGTCCCCAAGCGCACGGCCCAGGCGCTTTCATTGCCGAAGTCGTCGCGCCACGCCCACAGCCGTTGCGTGAAGCGATGCAGGACATGCTCGCGCGTGAAACCGATCGCGCCCAAGACTTGATGGGCGATGCCGGCACCCTCGGCGGCCGCCTCGCCGACCCGGATCTTGGCGGCGGCGACCTCGAGCAACAGCGCCGCATCGGCCTCGCCGCCGCTGCCATGGTCGGCCGCATGCCAGTCGGCGACCGCCGCCGCCGCCGATCCCGCCGCCGCCATTGCCGCCGCCGTCTCGCCGGCGAGCCGCGCCAGGTTGTGCTGCACCGCCTGGAACTTGGCGATCGGCCGCTCGAATGCCACCCGTTCGTTGGCGTAGCTGACGGCGATGTTGAGAATGGCCTCGAGCGCCCCGCTCATCTGCATGGCGCGCGCGGCGGCTCCCATGGTCAACAGGCCGCCGGCAAGCAGCCGTGCCGGCAGCGGTTGCCGCGCCAGCGGACGCACGTCTTCCAGGATCACCGTGTCGAGGGCATCGCCGGCGATGCTTTTGCCCTCTACCACCTTGACCTTGCCGCGATCGACGAGGTTGACGCTGGCGCCGTCGGCGCCCGCTGCCACCAGCGCCAAGTGCGCGGCGGCTCGGGCAAAGGGTACTTTTGGCACCCGGCCGCGCAGGCAACCGTTGGCCGTGAGCGTGATGGTGTCACCCTGCCGCGTTGGGGCGCAGGTCATCGCTCCGGCGGGGACCGCTATGCCGGATTGCGACAGCAGCCAGCCGGCCAACAAGGTCTCGGCGACCGGCAACGCTACCGCCTGCCGACCGGCGACCCGCAGTACGGCAAAGCCATCGGCAATGTCGGCACCGGCGCCGCCCAACGCTTCCGGCACCCAGGCCACCGTCAGTCCCGCCGCCTCCAAGGCGGCCCAGGCCGGCGCCTGCCAAGCCTGGCCCTGGGCCCGATTGATGACCTCGGGCTGGCAATGGTCGCGCAGAATACGTGCGGCCGTGTCGGCGATGAGGCTCGTGCTGTCCATGCTTGCGCCCCCGTCAGCATGCTATAGGGGAGGCAAGGTTTGGCAGCGGCGCAGGGGAACGTCAACTGCGCGCGAAGCGCTTGGGTGCCCTTCAACATGCCACCCCGCAAGACCTTGCTGAGTTGGAGCACGGGCAAGGATTCGGCCTGGGCGCTCAACCGTCTGCGGCGGGATTTAACGGTCGAGCTCGTCGGGTTGGTGACCACCGTCAACGCCCGCTACGGGCGCGTCGCCATGCACGGGGTTGCGCGCGCATTGCTCGAAGCGCAGGCCGTGGCGGCGCGGCTTCCACTGTTCGTGCTGCCGATCCCCGACCCCTGTCCCAATGCGGTCTACGATGAGACCATGGCGGCGTTTGTCGCCGGCCAGGCCGCCGCCGGGGTGGAGGCGATGGCATTCGGCGATCTCTTCCTGGCCGACATCCGCCACTATCGCGAAGCGATGTTGGCCGGCACCGGCATTGCCCCGCTGTTTCCGTTGTGGGGGCAGGATACCGCAGCGCTGGCCCGCGAGATGATCGACGGCGGGTTAGCGGCCTACATCACCTCACTCGACCCGACCCGGCTCGGCGAAGGCTTCGCCGGCCGCGCCTTCGACCGCCAGCTGCTGGCCGAGCTGCCGACCGGCATCGATCCGTGCGGTGAGCGCGGCGAATTCCACACCTTCGCCTGCGCCGGACCGATGTTCGCTCGGCCGCTGGCGGTGACGCCCGGCGCCATCGTTCGCCGCGGCGGCTTCGTGTTTTGTGAGCTGACGGCGAGCTCGGCTGTCGGCGAACCGGACCACGGCCCCGAGCCGTGCCTTGAGGGCGGCCAGCCATGACCAACGACCGGCAACCGCGGATTGTGAGTTTGATTGCGAGCGCCACCGAAATCGTGTGCGCACTCGATCGCGGCGATTGCCTGGTCGGGCGCAGCCATGAGTGCGATTTTCCGCCACGGGTGGCGGCGTTGCCGGCCATCACCCAACCCAAATTCAAGGTTGAGGGCTCGAGTGCCGCGATCGACCGCCAGGTGCGCGAGCTGGTGCGCAACGGCCTCTCGGTCTACCGGGTGGATGCCGAGGCGCTGAGCGCGCTCGCCCCCGATGTGATCCTCACCCAGGACCACTGCGAGGTCTGTGCCGTCAGCCTGACGGACGTGGAAAAGGCCACCGCGACCTGGATCGATCGCCCGCTGCGCATCGTCTCGTTGCGGCCCGACTGCCTGTCCGATGCCTATGCCGACATCGGTCGGGTGGCGCGGGCGCTTGGCGCCGAGGCGGCGGGGCACACGCTGGTGGCCGCCATCGACCACCGGTTGCGGCGATTGGCGGCCCGCGCCACCGGACGCAAGCGGCCCCGCGTCGCCTTCATCGAATGGGTGGAGCCGCTGATGGCGGGAGGCAACTGGATGCCGGAACTGATCGAGGCGGCCGGCGGCCACAATCTGTTCGGTGCCGCCGGCCAACACTCGCGCACGATGCCATGGAGTGAGCTGGTGGCGGCCGACCCCGACGTGATCATCGTCGCTCCCTGCGGCTATCAGCTGGCGCGCTGCTGCGAGGAGCTGGCGCTGCTCGAACAGAAAAGCGGCTGGGCGACGCTCACGGCGGTCAACGCCGGCCGCGTCTACTTTGCCGATGGTAACGCCTATTTCAACCGCCCCGGCCCGCGGCTCGCCGACAGTGGCGAGATGCTCTACGACATGCTGCATGGCGACGGCAGCGCCGCCCGCGATCGGGCCCCGGGCTGGGTGAGGCTGGGCGCGGGATCGTAACTGAGCCCGCGCGGCTCCCGGCTAGGCCACGTCGGCGCCGTAATAGAGCATGACGACGTGCTCGGCCTCGGCGAAGAACAGCCAGCGTTCGATCACCACCCCTACCGCCATGCTCGCCGCCGCCAGCGCGGCAGCCATGAGTGCCAGCGCGGGGAGGAGCGACAGCAAGCTAAGGGCGAGCGGGACGGCAACAGCCAACACACCGACAAGCTGCCGCAGGGTTGTTACATGCTTGCGCGCCACCCGGTATCCCATCTCACGCATGATGTAGTTGGGCTCCGTATGCGGCGGCTCGAGCGGGCGCACCTTGCCGAACCGGCCGAGACCGGTGGCCGCCTCGACCGTATGGCTGCGCAATTCGCCATCGATCGTGCGCCAGTAGGCCCATTTCAGGATGCCGGCGGCGGCAAGGCTGACGATCGCCGCCCAGGCCGCCCAGCGCGGCGTCCCGGTGAGGAGCGCCAGCACAAGGTTGTTGAGGACGGCACCGCTGGCGAGGCCGAGCGCGATCAAGACCGGTACCGTCAGCGGTTGATGCCATTGCCGGATGGTGCGCAGCGACGCATAGATCATGCCGGTGGTGAACAAGGTCAGGAGCGCCGCCGCCACGGTCAAAAGCGCCAGCGCCTCGGTGAGCGGACCGACGCCGTCAAACCACAGCGAGCTCAACGCCAACAGGCCGGCCGGCACATAGGTCGCAAGCGCCATCACGCCCTCGCGCGATAGCCAGGACGAGCGCCATTGCGACAACGCGCGCCAGGCCCGCTCGGGGCGGCCAAGGTGCGCGAGCGAGGAGCAGAGGCCGGCGGTAATGAGCGCCAGTGCCAGCCCGAAGGCGGCGCAGGTGAAAGTGGCCGTCAGTGGCAGCAGCCGCAACAGCCGGCCGAACCCCAGCCACACCAGCAGACCATAGCCGGCGCCGGACGCGGTCGTGAACAGAATGACGGAGTAGGCGGGGTGCATGGTGCGGCGCCTAGGCTAGCCAAGACCCCGACCGGCGCCCGTAACCCCTGGCGCGGCGACCGCATGCCGCCGATGGCGGCGCCCCGGGGCTCGGGCGGTCAGGCGCACAGCGCGCACTGGCGGGTTGCGGGAGCCGGTGCACCCCGCTTGCCGCGGTTGGCGTCGGTTGTCGGTCGCAGTCAGCGAATTTGGCACGGATCACCGCGACAGCATCTCATCGATCCAGGCGAACAGGCGTTCCACGGCCGGCGCCGCGCTGGCCGGCGATTGCCCGCCGCCATCGTCACTGGGGCGGGGCATTGCCACCACTGGCGGCGGCTCGGCGCCGGCATCGCGCCGGGCGCGTGGCGGCAGGTACTTGTTGACGGGCCGCATGCCAAACTCCGGCAACAGATCAAAGCCGCCGCGGGCGGCGACCAGCTCCGAGACGGCGCTCTCGGGGTCGCCGAGATCGCCGAAATGCCGGGCCCCGGTCGGGCAGGCGCGCACGCAAGCCGGGATCCGGTCCTCGGCCAAAATCTCGCTATTGTAGATGCGGTCGACGCACAAGGTGCACTTCTTCATGACGCCGTGGCCATAGTCATATTCGCGCGCGCCGTAGGGGCAGGCCCACGAGCACAGCTTGCAGCCGATGCAGGTCTCAGGATTGACCAGCACGATGCCATCCTCGGCGCGCTTGTAGGAGGCGCCGGTCGGGCACACCGTGACGCAGTCCGGCTCATCGCAATGCAGACACGATCGGGGAAAATTGACGGTCCGACTCGCGGTTCCCTCGCCGGCTTCGAAGGCGTGCACGCGGTTGAGCCAGGTACCGTGCGGATCGACACCGTAGGGGTCTTGATCGGTGAGCGGCGCGGCATAGCCGCCGCTGTTCCACTCCTTGCAGCTGGTGGCGCAGGCGTGGCAGCCGACACAGGTATCGAGGTCGATGACGAGGCCCAGCTTTTTGCCGGTGCTGGCGGGTAAGGTGGTCATCGATCCGCTCCCGGCGTGCCGGCCGACGGTGGCATTGGCAGCGGCGCGAACTGGGGTGAGGTCTCCTTGACCGCGTCGGCACCGATCTTTTCGACGCGAACCCGAAGGTCGTACCAGGCGGCCTGGCCGGTAACGGGGTCGCTGTTGGAGTAGCGGTAGCCGTCCGGCCGTTCCGGCTCCAGATCCGCGATCAGATGGTTGAGCAGGAAGCCGCGCGTTGCTTCCGGCGCCCGGGCGTCAAGGCTCCAGGCGCCGGCTCGCTTGCCGATCGCATTCCAGGTCCAGACCGTGTCGGCATTGACCCCTTGCATCAGTTTCACCTGCGCCTTGATGCTGCCGGTGCGGCTGGAAATTGCAACCCAATCGTCGTCATTGAGGCCAAGCTCGGCGGCGCGGGCGGCATTGAGGTAGAGCCGGTTGGCGGCGTGGATCTGGCGCAGCCAGGCATTTTGCGAGCCCCACGAATGGTACATCGCCATCGGCCGCTGGGTGATGGCATGGAGCGGAAAGTCGCGCTCCGCGGCGGCATTTTCGAACGGCGGGTACCAGAACGGCAGCGGGTCAAAGTAGGTGTCGATGCGCTGGCGCTGCGCTTGCGGCGGCAGCACGCTGCCATGGCCGCGTGCGGCAAGCCGCATCTTCTGCATCGGCTCGCTATAGAGCTGGAAAATCACCGGCGTCGGCGTAATGCGAAAGCCCATGTCGACTGCCCAGTCGATGAATTCCCGGTTGGCGTGCTTGAAGTACTTGAGCGCGTCCGGCAGCCGGTGCACGTGGACGCAGCCGTCGGCGATGTACTGTTCGAGCTGGCGCGGATTGGGCTCGCCGCGGCCCCAATCGCCGCCGCCGTTGCCGCGATGGCCGGCGAGCGGTCCAATGCCCGGCCGGCGTTGATGGTTGACGATATAGTCGGCATAGCCGCCGGGGTATTTGGGTGAGCCATCGTCATTGGCAAAACCCGGCAGCCGCAGCCGCGCGCCCAGATCGATCAACACGCTCTGGAACGGCCGCACGTCGCGATCGGGAGCCACCACCGGCTGGCGAATCGCGTCGGCGGGAGCGTCGGGTTCCGAGATCGGCCGGTCGAGCAGCGAAATGCAGTCCCAGCGTTCGAGGTAGGTGGTGTCGGGAAGAATGAGATCGGCGTAGGCCACCGTCTCGGAGAAGTAGGCGTCCGAGTAGATGATTTTCGGGATCTTGTAGTCGCCGGCGGCGTCCTTGGCGCTTAAGTGCGCCAGGGTGGCCGGCAGGTTCATGGCCGAATTCCAGCCGATGTTGGCCATATAAAGAAAGAGCACGTCGATCGGGTAGGGATCGCCAAGCGCGGCGTTGGCGATCACCGTATGCATTAACCCGTGCGCCGCGAATGGTGCCTCCCAGCTATAGGCCTTGTCGATGCGTTGTGGTTTGCCCGCGGCATCGACCAACAGATCCTCAGGACCGGTCGGGAAGCCCAGATGCGGACCCATCAGCGCCTGCATCGGCTTGACCTCGCCCGGCTTGCCGCGGGGTTTCAGGGTCGGCGGCGTCTGCTTGGGATAGGGGGTCTTGTAGCGAAAGCCGCCGGGGCAATCGATCGAACCCAATAGGATCTGCAGCACGTGCAGGATGCGGCAGGTATGAAAGCCGTTGGCGTGGGCCGAGATGCCGCGCATGGCGTGCATGCCGACCGGTCGGCCGAGCATCTTGTCATGGCGCCGCCCGGCCCAGTCGGTCCACGGCACGTCGAGCACCACCGGCTCGGCGAAGGCGGCGCTGGCGAGCTCGGCGGCAATGCGGCGGATGCTGCTGGCGGGCACCCCGGTCTCGGCGGCAACGCGCTCGGGCGCATAGGTGGGAGCCAGAAAGCGCTCGGCGAGCAGCTGGAACACCGGCACGGCTTGACGCCGATCGGCGAGTTCGAAGCTGCCGGAGAACGCCGGCGCCAGCTCGGGATCGAGTGCGCTTCTCAAGGCACCGGCGCGCGTATCGTAGGCAAGCGGCTTGCCGCTAGCGTCACGCGCAAAGAGGCCGTCATCGGCGGCGCCGGGGTCGCGAATCACCAGCCAGCCGGCATTGCTGTAGCGCCGCAAATAGTCGACATCGACCTGGTGCGTGCGCAACAGCTCATGCACCAGGGCGCCGGCGAACAGGCCATCGGTGCCGGGCTTGATGCCGATCCACTCGTCGGCGATGGCGCTGTAGCCGGTCCGCACCGGATTGACGCTCACCACCTTGACGCCCCGCTGCTTGAGCTTGCCGAGTTCGATCTTGAGCGGGTTGGAGGCGTGATCCTCGGCCACGCCCCAAAGCATGAAGTAGCGGGTGTGCGGCCAATCGGTCTCGCCGAATTCCCAGAACGATCCGCCGAAGGTATAGAGCCCGGCCGCCGCCATATTGACCGAACAGAAGCCGCCGTGGGCGGCGAAATTCGGCGTGCCGAACTGCATCGCCCACCAACTGGTCAGCGCCTGGCTCTGATCGCGACCGGTGAAGAACGCGAGCTTACGGGGATCGCTGCGGCGCACGTCGCCAAGCCACTGGCTCGCCAGCGCCAGCGCCTCGTCCCAGGAGATCGCCTTGAAATCCCCCGCGCCGCGCGGGCCCACCCGCAAGAGCGGCGTGGTGAGGCGCGCCGGCGAGTAGTGCTGCATGATGCCAGCCGAGCCCTTGCCGCACAGCACGCCCCGGTTCACGGGGTGGTCGCGATTGCCCTCGATGTAGCGGACCTTGCCGTCCTTCAAAAACACGCGAATACCGCAGCGGCACGCGCACATGTAGCACGTCGTGGTCTTGATTTCGTCGGCGGGGGAGACCGACAGGGCGATGTCGGGCTCGGATGCGGCGCGCAAACACTGCCTCGTGGAGCAAAGGGGCGGACCGGCCGAAACGCTGAAACGGGCGCCTGGCCGGCGGGGACGATAGGGCCGGATCGGGCTTGAACGAAATGCTTTTCTCGCCCGGCGGCGGCGATCCGCCTACGCCGATTGCCGCACGGCCGGCACAGCGGCGCTGAGCTGCGCGGTAAAGTCGCCGGACGCTAAAGCGCCGGCCGCGCCGCGGGCGGCGCCACCTCGGCCGCCGCCTGCCGGCCGCGTAGCGCCAGGAACAGGAAGCCCCAGCCGCTGGCCAGGAGGTTGACGCCCGCCAACAGCCCGATCGCCCAGGCCGCCGAACTCGGCAATTGCAGCGCGATCAGGGTGCCGGCGGCAATGGCGACCAGCCCGCTCAGCACCAACCAGCCCAAACCCTCGTGCGGGCGCAGCGATAGCGCCATAATGATCTCGAGCCCCCCCTCGAGCAGAAACATGGCGGCGAGCAGGATCGTGAGCGTCAGGATACCGGTAAGGGGAAAGAAGGCGAGATAGGCGCCGGCCAAGACGTACATCAGGCCCACCAAGGTCTCCCACAGCACCCCCCGCCAGCGTCTGGCGCGCACAGCATGCAGCAGCATGCTGAGGCCGCCGACCAAAAACAGCCAGCCGAGCGCCACCTTGACGGCGATGGTGGACAGCAGTGGAAAGGCGATGGCCGCCATCCCGGCCAGGATCAGCACCACACCGAGCGCCAGAAACCAACCCCAATGCTCCGCGATCTGCCCCCGGATGTCGGCGAGTGCCGCGCCGATGTCGGCCTTGGCCAGGTCATCGCTCATAGGTCGCAAGCTCCCTCGCTGCCGTTGGCGGCGGCGAGCCTTCGCCGCCCGCTTTCAACGCGACTGCATCGGCGGCAGCGGCGCCGCTTGGGCGCCACCGCCAAAACGCCCCGCACCCGGCCTACTCGGCCGCCAACCGTACTTCCTGCTGCGGACGCTCAAGCCGGTGTCGAACGAGGTCGATGTGGCCGCGTAAATCGTAAAGCTGGCTTGAGAAATAGAGCGGCACCCGCATCCGGCGGACGCGGCTGTCGATGCGCTCGATCTCGGCCTTGTGGGTGGCGAGATCGTACTTGGCGCCACCGCTGTCAAGGCTCTTCTCCACCGCCTTCAGCTGCCGGTACCAGTAGAGCAGCCGGCGGCGAACGTTCCAGGCATAGGCGATCGGCAGGAAGCGCCCGAACGGGACCAACACGGCGAGCGCCGGGATCAACAGCACCAGCTTGGCGGCGTGAGCGCTGGCATAAGCGGTGAAATTGTAGGGCAGGCCCATGCGCTTGTTGAAGGGCGCCATCAAGCGCAGCACGAACGGCACCTCGTTGGTCTTGTAGACCTGGCGCGCCTGTGGCGGCACCTCGAATTCGGGATCGCTGGCGGATGGAAACTCGCCGGCCTTGTAGAACAGTACCGGATCGCCGTTTTTATCGAAGCCTGACTTCGGGTTGTCCAAAACGGCTTGCGTCAACAGGCTGGCCAGCGAGGCATCGATCGTCGGCCGGACAACCAGGGCGACCGAGGTCGCAAGCAAGGTGATGTCCGCGGACGGAATGAGGGGCTGGAATTCGACCGAACCGGTGCGCATCACCAATTTGGTGAGCGCGGGAAAGCGGTTGTCATAGGCCTCGGCTTCGGCGGAGAAGTCCATCAGGCGGATGTCGGTGACGTGCAGCAGCGCCTGGATCTTGTCGGCATCGGCGGGCAGAATCAGGATCGCAGCATCGGTCTTGCCCTGCCGCAGTTCGGCGGCGTCGGCCGAAAGCTCCTCGTTGATCAAAAGCGCCTCATCCTTGGCAACGCCATTGGCCCTGAGCAGCTGGCTGGTAATGCGGCGCGCGCCGCTATCCTTGTTGCCGACCATGATGCGCTTGTCGTGCAAATCTCTGAGCGACTGCAGCGGCGTGTCATGGCGCGTGAAGACCCAAATCGGCTCGTAGAACAGGCGGCCCAGCGACTGCAGTTTGGCGTACTCGGTATGGCGGCCTTTCGCCCGGTCGGTGGCGAGCCGGCCTTGCATGCTGCCGACGAGGCCGCCCTTGACGAAACCAGCGTTGACGTCGGAATCCTTGTCGACCAGGGCCTTGAGCGTTTTGAACCCCTCCAGCTCGCGCAAGTCGAGCCGCACGCCATT
Source organism: Hyphomicrobiaceae bacterium (assembly GCA_035258605.1). GTDB lineage: Bacteria > Pseudomonadota > Alphaproteobacteria > Rhizobiales > Hyphomicrobiaceae > AWTP1-13. The sequence continues at coordinate 18,103 of DATFXD010000152.1, forward strand.
GCGCTCCAAGTCCGAGCGATAGCTCTCCGCCAGCTGTCGATAATGGGGATTGCCGACCGCCATCACGATGCGCCCGTCGGTGTGCGAGCCGGCCTGCAGCGTTACGGCGTAGACGGCAAAGCCCAGTCCGCCCGCGAGCACGGTCGCCATTGTGGCCCTGGCCGTGTTGGATTCCATCGCGCGACCCCCCGCCTTCCCCGCGCACTTCAGCGCCGAACCGTACTGCCCGAAACCACAATGGTTGTAATGGACTGTTAACCATTCTGCCACTCTTCGATGGCGTGCTTGTGGCAGTGCCAATGCCGGCCACGACTGTAGGCGTCGACCGAGGCGGCGCCGCCACTTACGCCATTGCCTTGAGAGCCGCTGCCAGCAGCCCCTGGGCGCTTGGGCTGTGAGTTGGGAGGCCCTAATCTCATCGATGTCATCGCCGAGCTCACCGCGCCCGCCTTCCTCTCAAGTGGACGAACAGCGGCTCGCATTCGCCGCTGTGATGGTGATCGAATCGAGATCGCGCCAGCCTGGTCGGATCGTTGATGGCGACAGCGGGCAGACGTGGATCAGCGAGGCTCAGCGGCTCGATGCGGGCCCTGCCGGCGAGCGCGGTAAGGTCTCGCCAAACTGAGCGGCAGGCCGGCACGTCGCAAGCTGATGGCAGGCCTGGGCAAACCCAGGCAAGCCCGCTTTAGCGGCAAGGCTCCGCCGCAATAAAACGGGGAAGACAGGGCCGGCGGCACGCGATATGCAGGGCTTCGGCCACGGATGCCGGTTGCCACACTGATGCCATTAGCTCCCATGCCTGCCCGTTCGCCGATCCTGCCCGACCCGCCGGTCGTTTGAAGCCCATGAGCCCCACCAGCCAGCGCCGCAACGTTGCCCTGCTCGGGTTGGCGCAGGCGCTGTTCATGTCGGTGCAGGGCATGGGCATCTCCGCCACGCCGCTCGCCGCCTATTCGCTGCTGCCCGAGACCGAGAAATGGCTGGCGACGATCCCAGTGTTTCTGGTGCATCTCGCCATCATGGGCACCACGGTGCCCGCCTCCCTGCTGATGGGCCGTTTCGGCCGCCGCGCCGGTTTTTCGCTCGGGGCCGTGGCGGGGGGCCTCGCGGGTCTGGTCGGCACGCTTGCCCTCTTTTCGCACAGCTTTCCCCTGTTGTGCCTGTCTGCTGTGCTGCAGGGCATGCAGGCGGCCTGCTTTTGGTATTTCCGCCTCGCCGCCGCCGATGCCGCCGAGCCGGCCTTCCGGCCAAAGGCAATCTCGCTGGTGATGGCGGGCGGCGTGTTGGCGGGCGTACTCGGCCCGGAGACGGCCAAATGGGCGGTCAATTGGCTGGCGCCGGTAACGTTTGCGGGCATCTACGTGGCAATGGCCGCCTTTTCCTGCGCCATCGGCGTCCTCGTCCAATTGATCCGCATCCCTCGGCTGAGCGCAGCTGACCGGGCCGCCGGCGGCCGGCCAATGCTGCTGATCGCGCGCCAGCCCGCCTATCGCGTGGCGCTGGCCGCCTCGGTCGCCGGCTACGCGGTGATGACGCTCACCATGTCGGCGACGCCGCTGGCGATGCTCGCCTGCGGGTTTGGCTTCAGCGACAGTGCGACGGTGATCGAGGCGCACATCATTGCCATGTTCCTGCCGTCATTCTTCACCGGGCATCTGATCGCGCGTTTTGGCGTGCTGCCCATCATTGCGGTGGGAGGCCTGATCGAGCTCGGGTGCGCGATCGTCAATCTCGCCGGCGTCGGCTTTGCCAATTTCCTACTGGCCAACGTGCTGGTGGGGATCGGTTGGAATTTTGCCTTCGTCGGTGGCTCCTCGCTGCTCACCACCACCTATACCCCGGCCGAGCGCGCCAAGGTGCAGGCGAGCCACGACTTTACGGTTTATACCGCCACCGCGACGGCGGCGGCGGTGTCGGGCGTACTCGCTGCCAAGGCCGGGTGGGCCGTGATCAATCTGGCGGCGGTGCCGCTGATGTTTGCCGTCAGCGGTGCGGCGCTGTGGCTCATGAGCCACCAGCGGCGCCTGGCCGCGGCACCGGCGGAGTAGGCCATGGGCGACCGCTATGATCGACAGCGCCGCCGCGGCCTGCACCCGGCGCTACGCGGCTTACCCAAACCACCACCGGAGATTCTTGGCTGGGGGCTGACGGCGCCGGCACGGATCGGCCACAACCAGGGCCCGCCGCTCAATGACCCGGTGGCCGATGCCTTCGTGCGCTACCGCTGGCGCAAGGCGCACGCCGAGGTCTGGAAGAACCCGCCGCTGTCGATCTTGAAGTTTCGCATGGCGCGCGCCGAGGCCGCGGGCGTGTCCTATCGCGAATACATGCTCGAGCTGCTCGATAGCGGGCGGCACCTGCAAGCCGAGGACGTCGCCAACAGAGGGGGCGACGGTTCGCCCGCGCCGGCGCCCAAGCCGCGACCGCTCAGCGCGCCGCGCGCCGCCGAGCCTACGACCAAACCCAAAGCCAAGCCCAACCCGCGGCATCGGAAGTCTTGAGCCAGCCCTCCCCGTGCGCGCCGGGGCCGCCGCGGACACCGCCCGTCGCACGGCGGTCGCGGAGCTGCGGGTTGGGACCAGCGCGCAAACCCGTGACCCCAGCACAACGTCAAGTTTGGGCCTCAATCCCGCGTGGCCAAAGGCCTCAATCCGGCCCGCAAAAGCCGTTCGCCTCGCGTTTCTCCCTGCCGTAAGATCGGGGCGAGCCCACCCTCAGCGGCAGCGGACCTTTGAGCTGTGCCGATCATCGAGCCGGCGCCTTGGCGCCACCAATTCTTCGACCAGGCGGACTGCCCGGACGACGTTTTCATTCCGACCGATGACCCGGAGGCGTGGGAGTGGAATCCCCGCCATCGCTGGGTATTCGACAAGCTGCAGGTCGCGCTCAGCCAGGGCCTCGCGGCAGGTCCGCATGGCACCATGCCGCCAGCCTTTCCGGTGTTTTCCAAACCGATCATGAACTTCCGGGGGCTCGGCGCCGGCAGCCGCATCCTGGGCTCCGCCGCCGATTACGAGCACCACCACGCGCCAGGGCATTTCTGGATGACCCTCTTGCGCGGTCGCCACGTGTCGACCGACGTCGCCGTGGTGGCGGGTGAACCGCGGTGGTGGCGGCACGTGACCGGCATTGCCGTCGGCGACGGCATGTTCGATACCTGGACGGTGCACGCCGCCCGGGATCCCGAGCTCGAAGCCTATCTGCACGGTTGGATCGGCGAGCATCTGAGCGACTACACCGGCATGCTGAACCTGGAAACGATCGGCGGGCGCATCATCGAGGCGCACCTGCGGCTCTCCGACCAATGGCCAGATCTCTATGGTCGCGGCTGGATCGAGGCCTTCGTCGGCCTCTATCGCGACCGAATCTGGACTTATGAGGACGCCGACAGGCGGGACGGCTTCAGTTTGGTGCTGTTCGGTCCGGCGGAACGGAGCTATCGGCATCCGCCGCGGGAGCTGATGGCGACGGTGGAGGCGATGCCCGGAGTTTCCAGCGTCCAGATCACCTTCCACGAGGGACGCGCGGCCGAGTTGCATGCCATGCCGCCGGGTGGCTTTCGCGTCGCCGTGATCAACGCCTTCGACCGCGGCGAGGGCGAGGCCGCGCGCGAGGTGCTGCGTGGCTATTTCCTTGGCGCCGAGCCGGCGGTCAATATTCCAGGCCGCCGCTAGCGCCGGTCGGCAACAGGGAGCACGGGGGTCGAATCGTGAGCCGGCGTGACGCGATGCTAGGTTTCGTTCTGTTGACCGCCATCCTGGCGCCAGGGGTGGCGGCCAGCGATAGCATCCAGCCCGAGCTTGCCGCCAAGCTCAGCCCGCAGCAGCGTCAGCTCTACGACGACTATCGCCGCGTCCGCGACCAGCACGAGGCCAAGCTGCGCGCCTATTGGACCCGGGTCGAGGCCAAGCGCGACGCCCGCCGCGCCAAGCACATGCTGGCGCACCCCTTGAGCGCCGAAGACTACGTGGCGGAAAACCCACCGCGCTACGCCGGGCCGGAGCTGCCCGCCGAGATCGCCAAACTCATCATCGAGGTGGCGCCACCGGCAGCGGCGCGGCCGCTGCCGGACGTGAACGACTTTCTGGCCCAGGCCAAGGCCCAGTATGGGTTCGTGCCGACACCCACCACCGAGCTCGATTTCAAGCGGCGCTATGCCCGCGAGGCGTTGGCCGTCGGTCTCAGCAAGGACCAGGTGGTGCGCATTTACGCGCTCGAAACCGGCGGCCAGGGCACTTACGACATGCAGTCGGGAATCAACCCGGTCAGCAAGCAGGGCCGACCGATTTCTTCGGCATTGGGGTACGCCCAGCTGCTGGGCGGCAATTCCGTGAGCGAACTCGTCAAGCATGGCGCCAAGTTCGCCGAACGGCTGAGCGCGCTGTCGGTGCAGCCGGCCACGCCGCCGGCGCGAGCGCAGGCGCTCAAGAACAAGGCCGCAATCGTACGCCGTATGCTGCGGGCGGCGCGCTCGGTGCCCAACGAATGGCATGCGCACGTGAAGTTCGGCGGCACGCCGCACGGACTTGGCATCCATGCCCTTAACCTCGACGCCGACGTCGGACCCTGGCTGCAGGTATTAAAGCTCAAAGGTTTGAAGGAAGCCGCCACGGCCGCCGGGCGCACGCACCTGACCGGTGCCGAGATCGAGCTCATGAACCTGGCCGGTCCGCGCACCGGCCTCGAAATGATGGCGCCGCTGGGCCGCAGCATGCCGACGGCAAACTTTTTCAGCGAGGGGGGCTACTATCGCAATCCGGTCGTGCGCGACAAGACCGCCGCCGAGCTCCTGGGCGCGCTTGAGCAACGCATGGAGAGCAACATCAAAAAGCCCGGTGCCATCGAGTTCGCGCAGGCATTCGATGAGGCGGCGACCCGTTAGCCGTGGCTGCGGTCGCGGCGCTTCCCTCGGCAAAAAAATCGCGCTAGGCCTCGACCCATGAGCACCGGCAGCCGACCCTCAAGCCCCGCCCTGGCCTTCCGACAATCGATCGCCGGCTGCCTGGCGACGGCCATCGGCGAGGGTGGCCTCAGCGAGGCTGAGCTTGCGACCTGGCTCGGCAAGCTGGCGCCGGCGATGACGGAGCTCCAGGCCAGCTATCACGATCGCTCGCTGCCGCTGTTGCGCATTGCCGAAGCGACGGCGGATGTCGAAGCGGTCGAGACCGCCTATGCCAAGCTCGTGCGCGGCGCGCGCGCGATCGTGTTTTTTGGCATCGGCGGCTCGAGTCTTGGCGGCCAGGCGTTGGCTCAGCTCGGCGGCTGGAGCATCCCCGGCACCGCCGACGAGGCGCAAAAGGGTCGTCCGCGGACCCGGTTCTACGACAACCTCGATGCGCACACCTTGGGGGCGGCGATCGAGGCGTTCGACCTTGCCACCGCTCGCTTCGTCGTGACCTCCAAGTCCGGGGGCACGCCCGAGACCCTGGTGCAGGCACTGGCCGCGATCGACGCGGTCAAGCGTGCGGGCCTGGAGGCCCGTCTTCCCGACCTCTTCCTCGGCATCACCGAACCGAAGCAAAGCGGCAAGCCCAACGCCTTGCGCACCTTGTTGGAGGCGCACGGCATCCCGCTGCTTGCGCATCCGACCGGCATCGGCGGGCGCTATTCGGCGCTCACCAACGTTGGTCTGCTGCCGGCGCTGGCGCGCGGCCTCGACCCGCGCAAACTGCGCGCTGGCGCCAGGAGTGTGGTTGAGGCGCTGCTGGCGGCCGCGACACCCCGGGAGTTTCCGGCCGCGGTCGGCGCCGCCGTGGCGGTTGGCTTGGCCCGCGAGCGCGGGGTGCGCACGCAGGTGATGCTGCCCTACAGCGATCGGCTCGGCCGCTTTGCGCACTGGTTCGTACAGTTGTGGGCGGAAAGCCTGGGCAAGGATGGCCAGGGCACCACGCCCGTCGCCTGCCTCGGACCGGTCGATCAGCACAGCCAGCTGCAGCTGTTCATGGCCGGTCCCCGCGAGCACCTGATCACGGTCGTGCGTGCGCCGACCGCGGGCGAGGGGCCGCGGCTATCCACAGCTCTCGCGCGCATGGCCGGGCTCGACTATCTGGGCGGCACCTGTGCCGGGGATTTGGTGGCTGCGCAGGCGCAAGCGGTTCCCGAGGCGCTCGGCCGCGCCGGGCGGCCGGTACGCATTTTCGACCTTGATCGGCTTGACGAGGCGAGTGTCGGGGCGCTGATGATGCATCTGATGCTCGAAACGATTCTCGCCGGGCGGCTCATGGGTGTGGATCCGTTCGACCAGCCGGCGGTGGAGCTGGCCAAGGTCATCACTCGCGAGCGGATGGCGCAATTGAAGGCGTGAGGGCAGCCAAGTGCCGAGGAGCCAGCGCCGGCCGTGCCCATCCGCCAGCTCAGTCCCGAGACCATCAATCGCATCGCTGCCGGCGAGGTGATCGAGCGGCCGGCAAGCGTCGTCAAGGAGCTGATCGAGAATGCCGTCGACGCCGGCGCCCGCCACATCGAGATCGTGACAGTCGCAGGCGGGCTGTCGCTGATCCGCGTCAGTGACGACGGTTGCGGCATCGGCGCTTGCGACCTGGTGCTGGCGGTGGAGCGACACGCCACCTCCAAGCTCGGCGAGGAAGATCTCTTCAACATCGCCACGCTCGGGTTCCGGGGCGAGGCGTTGCCCTCGATCGGTGCCGTTGCGCATTTGGCGGTCGCGTCGCGACTGGCGCAGGCCTCTGCAGCACACGCGATCGTGGTCGACCGCGGCGTCAAGGGCAGCGTGCGGCCGGCGGCGCTCAACGGTGGCACGCGCGTCGAGGTGCGCGAGCTGTTTTCCGCGACGCCGGCCAGGCTGAAGTTCCTGAAAAGCGAGCGGGCGGAGAATGCCGCGATCGCCGAGGCGGTGAAGCGCCTGGCGCTGGCACACCCAGGCATTGCCTTCACTTTGACGACCGGCGAGCGGACCGGCCTCAGGCTGCCGGCGGAGGCGCAGGGAGCGGCGGGACATCTGGCGCGCCTCGGCCGCATCATGGGCCGGGAGTTCATGGCCGACGCGCTGGCGGTGGCGGCCGAGCGCGAAAATATTCGCATCACCGGCTTTGCCGGCCTGCCCACCCTCAATCGGCCCGATGCCGGGCAACAATACCTGTTCGTCAACGGGCGCCCGGTCAAGGACCGGCTGCTGATCGGCGCGGTGCGCGCCGCCTACGGCGACCTGATCCCGCGCGGGCGCTCGCCGCTGTTGGCGCTGTTCGTGGCGTTGCCGCCGCGTGAGGTCGACGTCAACGTGCACCCGAGCAAGGCGGAGGTGCGCTTTCGTAACCTCGCCGGCGTGCGCAGCCTGATCGCCGGTGCGCTGCGGCAGGCGCTCGCCGAGGCCGGGCATCGCGCTTCCGACGCGCTTGGTAGGGCCGCGGTCGACGCGCTGGCGCGGGCCCGCCAGCCGGACGCCGCGCCGATGCGGGCGCCGCCATTCGACGGGCGCGTCTGGTCGGGGCAAGGCCGGGCCTCGCGTCTAGCTTGGGGAGTTGCCGCGGCCGCGCAGGCGCCGCTCGCGGCGGTCGACGAGCCGAGCGCTGAGGTGGAGGTGGGGGCCCGACCGGAAGCATCCGAGCTCTTGGATCGGCCGCTGGGGGCGGCCCGGGCCCAGCTGCACGCCACCTACATCGTGGCCCAAACCAAAGATTCGATGGTGATCGTCGACCAGCATGCGGCCCATGAGCGGCTCGTCTATGAGCGCGTCAAGGCTGCGCTGGAGAACGGCGGCGTGGCACGCCAGGCGCTGTTGATCCCGGTGGTCGTGGACTTGGACGGGGAAGAGAGTGCGGCCCTGCTCGAGGCCGGCCCCGCCTTATTGTCATTGGGGCTGCGGCTCGAGGCATTCGGGCCTGGCGCGGTTTTGGTGCGGGAAGCCCCGGCCGTGCTCGGCGACTGCAATATTGCCGGGCTCGTGACCGATCTGGCGCGCGAAGCCCTGAGCGAGCCCGGCGCGCGGCTGCTCAAGGAGCGGTTGGCGGCGGTTTGCTCCACCATGGCCTGCCATGGGAGCGTGCGCGCCGGTCGCCGGCTGACCGCAGCGGAGATGAACGCGCTGTTGCGGGACATGGAGGCGACGCCGCACTCGGGTCAATGCAACCACGGCCGGCCAACCTATGTGGAACTGAAACTTGCCGACATCGAGCGCCTGTTCGGCCGACGCTAG
>DATFXD010000153.1:0-37150 GCA_035258605.1 Hyphomicrobiaceae bacterium
TAGCCGCCCATCACCAGGAACTCGAGCGCGTTGTCGAAGCAGGCGGTGTCGGACTGGCCCTCGTAGGAAATCGGCCACAGCTTGGTGATGTCGCTGCCGAACAGCGGCGTCTTCACCGAGGCTTGCCGCGCCGCCATCCAGTTGACGTTGCCGCGCAGGGTGTTGATCTCGCCGTTGTGGGCCACCATGCGGTAGGGATGCGCCAGCTTCCAGGACGGGAAGGTGTTGGTGGAGAAGCGCTGGTGCACCAGCGCCATCGACGAGGCCAGCCGCGGGTCGGACAGGTCGGCGTAGTACTTCTTGACCTGGTAGGACAGGAACATGCCCTTGTAGACCAGGGTGCGGCTCGACAGCGACACGGTGTAGTGGCCGATGTCGCGACCCTTGTAGGCGAAGTAGAGCGCGTTGGAGACGACCTTGCGGATCATGTACAGCCGGCGCTCGAACTCCTGCTGCTCCTTCATCGCCTTCGGGCGAGCAATGAAGATCTGCCGATGCACGGGCTCGGTTGCCCGCACCATGGCAGACAGACAGCTGTTGTCCACCGGCACCGAGCGCCAGCCAAGAAACTCGAGCCCCTCCTCGCGGATGATGCGCATCCACACGCGCTCGCAGTGGGTGCGCAGGCGCTCGTCCTGCGGCAGGAACAGGTGGCCGCAGGCGTAGTGGCCGGGCTTTGGCAGCCTGAATTTGAGCCGAGCGCACTCCTCCTCCAGGAAGGCATGCGGGATCTGGATCAGAATGCCGGCGCCGTCGCCGGCAATCGGATCGGCCCCGACCGCGCCGCGGTGCTCGAGGTTTTGCAGGATGCAGAGCGCATCGGCGATCAGCTTGTGCGTCTTGCCGCCTTTGAGGTTGGCAATGAAGCCGACGCCGCAGGCGTCGTGCTCGCGGCAGGGGTCAAACAGACCACCGGCTTTGGGCAACGCGTCCGCGGCACGCGGCGCGACGGCACCCCAATCGTCATCGTTGATCGTCATCGGCGTTACGCCTTCCGGCTCGAACCTCAACCTGCCGCTCAAGGGTGCTGTTCCACACGCGAGGGCGCGCCTCACCCTCCCCAATGGCAGGGTTCGGCAGAGCCGCCGTCACCGCGCGGAGCTGGCCGCCGCCGGTCCGTTGCACCGTCGCCAAAGGGCCGCCCCGGCCTCGTCTTCCGGATCGGACGAAGCTCGTTAAGGCAGCGCGACGGGCCGCCGGCCCGGGCAGCTGATCTACCCCGGATCGTGCGCCGGGTGCCCACGCCGCCCGCGCCGCAAGGCCTCGGCCGGGCATCCCGACGTAAAGGACAGCATAGCTGACCTATTTCGCGGTGCAAAGATCAATTGCGCGCCCCGCCCCCCGGATGCGAGATTTTTTTTAAACGCCGGTGCGGGCACGACCCGCCCCTTGGCGCAAGGCTCCCTCTCCGCCAGCACCCGTCCGCCCATGCCCAAGCCATCGACCCCGTACGGATTTTGGCCCTCGCCCATTACGGCGGCGCTTGCGGCCGCCGGCAGCCGCCGCTTCGGCTCGCTCACCGCCGAAGCGGGCAGCCTCTATTGGAGCGAATCGCGCCCCGAGGAGAACGGCCGCCAGACCATCCTGTGCGCCAACGCTGAGGGCGTGGTGCGCGAGGTTTTGCCGGCGCCCTACTCGGCCCGGTCGCGCGTCCACGAGTATGGCGGCGGCGAATTCCTGGTCGCCGACGACCACATTTATTTCTGCAATGACAGCGACCAGCAAGTCTATGTTTTGAAGCCCGGGGAGACGCCGAGGCGGCTCAGCAACGCCCCCGATTGGCGGTTCGCCGACTTCGTCCTCGATCGCCGCCGACAGCGGCTAATCGGGGTCGGCGAACGGCACCGGCGCGGGTCGGCGAGCCCCCCGGACAACCGGCTCGTCGCCATCGACCTTGTGCGCGCGCCGGGCACGGTCAGCGAGCTTGCCCGCGCCCACGACTTTTACGCCGCGCCGCGGCTGGCGGCCGATGGCGACCGCCTGGCGTTTCTCGCCTGGGACCTGCCGGCGATGCCGTGGGACGCGGCCCGGCTCTACGTCGCCAAGGTTGCGCCCAACGGCCGCCTCGGGCGGCCGCAGCTGGTGGCTGGCGGCCGCGGCGCCGCCGCCTTCCAGCCCGCCTGGCATCCGATCAGTGGCGACCTCACCTTTGTGCTCGACGACAGCGGCTGGGGGCAGCTCTACGCCTGGGATGGCCGCCGCTGCCGGCGCCTGCACGGCCGGCGTGACGGGGAGCTGTCGCGGCCGCAATGGGTGTTCGGCATGCGCAGCTATTGGGTTGCCGGCGATGGCAGCATCGGCGCCGTGTCGCTGATCAAGGGCCAGCCGCTGTTCGAAATCCGCCACCCCAAGCGCGGGCTGACAAGCTACCGCAAGCTCTCCGAAGCCGCCGCCCGCATCGATGACCCGGTCGCCTTCGCCGACGGCTTTGCCGCGCTTGTCAGCCGGCCCACGGCAAGCCCCGAGGTCATGCGGCTCGGCCGCGGCGGGCTCAAGGGCGTTGCCGCTGGCGCCACGAGCGAGCTGTCGCGCCAGGATCTCAGCCTCGGCAGCGTGCTCGAGTTCCGCTCCAGCGGCCGCCGCACGGTCTATGGTCTCTATTACCCGCCGCGCAACGCACGCCACCGCGGGCCCAGCCGGCGGCCGCCACCGACCTTGGTGTTCGTGCACGGCGGCCCCACCAGCATGACCGATGCCGGTCTCAAGCTGCGCACGCAGTACTATACCAGCCGCGGGTTTGCGGTGTTCGATATCAACTATTCGGGCAGCACCGGCTTCGGTCGAGCCTATCGGCAACGGCTCGACGGCCAGTGGGGCATCGCCGATGTCGCCGACTGCGTCGCCGCTGCCACGCATCTGTCCCGCAGCGGCCTCGCCGATGGCGAGCGGCTGGCGATCTCGGGCGGCAGCGCCGGCGGCTACACCACCTTGATGGCGCTGGCGAGGAGCGATGTGTTTGCCGCCGGCAGCTGTCACTACGGCGTCTCGGATCTGAGCCTGTTGCTGGCGCACACCCACAAATTCGAGTCGGGCTATCTGCATCGCTTGATGGGCACCACCGCGGGCAGATGGCAACGGGTGTTCGCTGCCCGCTCGCCGCTCAATCACATCGATCAGATCAAGGCGCCGGTCATCCTGTTCCAGGGTCTCGATGACAAGGTCGTGCCGCCGGAGCAATCGCGCGCCATCGTTGCCAAGCTGCGCCAGCGCGGCGTCGAGGTCGCCTATCACGAGTTTGCCGGCGAAGCGCACGGCTTTCGCCGCGCCGAGACCATCATCGCCGTGCTCGAGGCCGAGCTCGACTTTCTGCGCCGCGCGCTGGCGCTGGCCTAGCCGCCAGGTTCAGGCCGCCATCGGCCGGGTGGCGGCCTCGAGCCAGTCGCGGTCGGCGGCGCCGAGCTCGGGGCCGATCTCGCGCCAGACCCGCGCGTGATAGGCGTTGAGCCAGGCCAGTTCTGCCTCGGTGAGCAGCGCCGCCACCACCAGGCGCCGATCGAACGGCACCAGGGTCAAGGTTTCAAAGCCCATGGTCTTGCGTTCGGCGCCGGCGATCAAGGTCGCCTCCTCGACCAGCACCAGGTTCTCAAGCCGAATGCCGTAGGCGCCTTGTTTGTAATAGCCGGGCTCGTTGGAAATGATCATGCCCGGCTCCAGTGCGGTCATGCCGCGCCGTGAGATGTTTTGCGGCCCCTCGTGCACCGACAAATAGCTGCCGACCCCGTGCCCGGTGCCGTGATCGAAATCGAGGCCCGCCTCCCATAGCGCCCGCCGTGCAAAGGGATCGAGGTCGATGCCGCGCGTGCCGGTGGGAAAGCGCGCGGTGGCGACGGCGATATGGCCCTTGAGCACGCGCGTAAAGCGCTCCTGCATCTCAGGCGTTGGGCTGCCGATGGCGACGGTGCGGGTGATGTCGGTGGTGCCGTCGAGGTACTGGCCGCCGGAGTCGACGAGGTAGAGCTCTCCCGGCAGCAGCTTACGATTGCTGGCCGTGGTCACCCGATAGTGCACGATGGCGCCGTTTGGCCCGGCCCCCGAGATGGTGTCAAAGCTGATGTCCTTGAGCGCCTGGGTCTCGCCGCGCAAGCGTTCCAACTGCTGCGCCACCCCAATCTCATCGGCGGCCTCGCGCCCGCTTTCGCGTTCAAGCCATGCCAAAAAGCGGGCAAGCACAGCGCCGTCACGCTTGTGGGCGGCGCGGGCGCCGGCAATTTCGGTGGCATTCTTGCGCGCCTTTGGCAGCAGGCAGGGGTCGACCGCGCGCACGATGCGGCCACCGCGCAGCGTACGGAAGAACCAGTTCGCGGCCGTGTTCGGGTCGAGCCGCACCCGCTTGCCCTGCGCCTTGAGGGCGGCAAGCCGCTCCCTGAGCGCGGCCGGCGGCAAGATCCGCACCAGCGCCGCCAGATGCTCGCGCGCCTCGCGGCCGATCTTGTCCTTGTCGATGAAGAGCTCCGGCTTGCCGGCAACGGTGATGATGGCAAATGCCAACGGCACCGGGTTGTGGGCCACGTCGGAGCCGCGCACATTGAGGAGCCAGGCGATCGAATCGGGCTGCGTCAGCACCACGGCGTCGGCATCCTCGCGGCGCAGCCTTGTCTTGAGCTCGGCCAATTTGTCGGCGGCGGCGGTGCCGGCGTATTTGAGGGCGTGCGGCACCACCGGTCCTTTTGGCGGCGCCGGTCGCTGGCGGCCCCAGATCGTGTCGATCGGGTTGTGCGCCAGCGCCGTGAGCTTGATGCCCTTGGGGTTGAGTGCCTTCGCCAGCTCATCGATGCCGGCCTCGGTGTGGAGCCAGGGGTCGTAACCAACCGTGGCACCGGCCTTGAGCTCGTCGAGCAGCCACTGCGAGGGCTTGGCCGGCGGCACCTGCACGATGCTAAAGAGGCTGGTGTCGACCTGCAGCGGCGCCTGCACGACGTAGCGACCATCGACAAACAGCGCCGCCGCCGACCGGGTCACGACCGCGAGGCCGGCCGAGCCGGTAAAGCCGGTAAGCCAGGCGAGGCGCTGCGATGCCGGGGCCACGTACTCACCTTGGTGCTCATCGGCGCGCGGCACCAGCACCGCATCCAGCCCGCGTTTGATGAGGCGCTGGCGCAACTGGCGCAGGCGTTGGCCGCTTTCGCCGGCCGATTGCGGCGCCTCGTAGCTCTGGAACATTGCTCACTCGATTGGCGGTGGTTGCCCAGTTGAGGTCTTAGCCGACGCCGCCGGTGCCGCGAAGACCCTATTCGTGGTGGGCGGCCCCGCGGCTTGCCCTAGGCGGCCGCCGGCCCGCCGGTGGCGCCATCGAACTCGTGCCCGGCGCTCGGCGTATCGGGCAGATTATCGAGACAGGCATCCCACAGCTTGTCGATTTGCTTGGCGGCGGCATGCGGCGGCAAGGTCTTTAAGGTGCCGTCGCCGAGCTCGGTGACGATGCCATCGGCATTGAGCCGCCGCAGCGCATCGGAGATGTCGAAATCGACGTTAAGGTCGAAGGTATCCTTGATGTAGGCCTCGACCGCCTCGTCGACCGCCTTCAGCTCGCGCACATTGACCGTCTCCTTGGCGAGCGCGCTATAGAGCAGCATGTCCTCCTTGACATCTTCCTCGGCGGCGCGATCCGCCAACAAGGTCATTACCCCGCGATTGTCGGCGACGGCGTGAAAGTAGAGGTTTTGCGCCATCACGATCATGTAGCGATTGCGCTGAGCAATAAAGTTGGAGGCCTGCCGCATCGCCACGCCGCCGAGCCCGGCCAGGGCGCCCAGCAGCGCCATCGGATTGGTCGAGATCAGGGCGATCTTGCCGATGGTGCCGGCCACGCCCATGCCGAGCCCGCTGCCGGCGGTAACACCGAATTTGATCTTGTCGAACAGCCGGAACTGCACCTTGGTATTGGGAAAGATCATTTCCATGTCGGTGCGCGGAATGTTCTTGAACAGCTTCATGTAGATGTAATCGCTCTTGACCGAGTCCGGCAGCAGCCCGCGGGTGCGCTTGACCTTCTTTTCCGCCTCCTTGCGCTCCAAGCCCTGCTCGGCCATCAGCTCGCGCACGCGCGTCTCGGAGGGCTTCAGCTTGAACAGCAGGAATAGCCGCTGGAATACCGGAATTTTCACCTCTTCGTGCCACAGGAACAGCCGCTTGGCCGTGCGCCGCCGCTCGCTCAAGGTGGTGGCCCCGCGATAGAAGATCAAAATCTCCTCGAAGGCGCCCAGATCGACCTGCAGGTCGAGGCCATAGTAGGAATCCTTGGTCAGGATGATCTTCACGTCGGAGGGGTCGACGTGCTCGTAGTTGGCTTGCACCAACAGGTGCCGCATCAGTTCGACCACCTGCTTTTGCATGCCGCGCTTCTCGTCCGTGGAAAAGGCACGCGTCAGCAACAGGTCGCTGTCGGGGCTGAAGGGCTCGTAGACCTGCTCGAGCTCGAGCAGATCGGCGGCATAGGAATGCCGCCGCCAGTAGTCGAGATAGCGCATGAAGCGGCGCGCCTCGCGGGCCTCGCCTTGCGGCCAACTCTTGTCGTGCGTCAGGCGGTCGAGCAGCGCATGGCGCGTGACGGGCAAGAACTTCTCGCGCTTGGGCGCCCCCGCCGACGCCTCAGACGCCGCCGCGCCGTGCTTGAGCGAGCTCCAGATTCCGCCCTGCCCTGCCGTTCCTGCCAACGCCATGTTGTCCCCCGCCGGGCGCTCAACCTGTCCACTGCTTGAGATCTTTGACGCCTCTACGCCCCCGCAACCATCCGCCGGCCAAGACTTAAATCAGAACCCGACGGCCGCTTCCACACGTGGTGGGCGAGGCGACCCGAGGCTAGCCCGCCTTTGGGACCTCTCTGTGACGCAAAGCCCACAGCAGCCGCGGCTCTTAGTGCGGGCGCTCAACGAAGCTGTCGACGACCCGCTTCCGCCCCGCCTTTTCGAAGTCGATGACGAGCTTATTGCCGTCGACTTCCGCCACCCGGCCGTAGCCGAACTTTTGATGAAAAATGCGCTCCCCCGGCGCATAGCTAGCGGGTCCGCTCGAGGTGGCCACCAATTCGCCTTCCAGAGTGAGCGGTGTGCGCGCCTTGCTGCGGTCCTCGCGTTGCCATTGCTGCTTGGCGCGCTGCCAACCGGGCGTGGCATAGCCACTGCGGAAGCCGCCCGCCGGCTCATCAAAGCGGCTGGCGCCATAGGGGTTGTGGCGGCCGCCACCGCCGAAGTGGCTCTCCGCAACGGCGACCTCGACGTCGGCCGCAGGCAGCTCATCGATAAAGCGCGACGGTGCCGCCGGCTGGTAGAGGCCGCGTGTGCGCCGGTTCTGGGCAAAGCTGACCTTGGCCTGCCGCTTGGCCCGGGTCATGCCGACGTAGGCCAGCCGCCGTTCTTCTTCGAGGCCGGCGGTGCCGCTCTCATCAAGGCTGCGCTGATGCGGGAACAGACCCTCCTCCCAGCCCGGCAGGAACACGAGCTCGAACTCGAGCCCCTTGGCCGCGTGCAGGGTCATCAAGGAAATGCGATCCCCGGCATCGGCGGCGTCGGCGTCCATCACCAGCGACACATGCTCGAGGAAGCCCTGCAAACTTTCGAACTCGTGCATGAAGCGCACCAGTTCCTTGAGGTTCTCGAGCCGCGCCTGCGCCTGCGGGCTCTTCTCCTGCTGCCACATCTCGGTGTAACCGGATTCATCCAAGATCAGCTCGGCGAGCTCGGTGTGGCGCATGCCGTCGAGCTGCCGGCGCCAGCGCTCGAACATCGCCAACAGGTCGGCCAGCGCGCGGCGCGCCTTGCCCGGCAGCTCCTCGGTTTCGACGATTTCGCGGGCGGCCTGGTAGAGAGAGACACCGCGCGCGCGGGCGAGCTCCGCCAGACGCCGCAGCGAGCTGTCGCCAACGCCGCGTTTGGGGACATTGACGATGCGTTCGAACTTGAGGTCGTTGGCAGGATTGAGCGTGACCTCAAGGTAGGCGATCGCATCGCGGATCTCCTGGCGCTCGTAAAAGCGCGGACCGCCGATCACGCGATAGGGCAGCCCCAAGGTCACGAACCGGTCCTCGAAGGCGCGCATCTGGAACGAGGCGCGCACCAGGATGGCGATCTCGTTGAGACGCCGTCCCGCCTTGCGCTGGCCCTCGATCTCCTCGCCGATGGCGCGCGCTTCCTCCTCGTCGTCCCACACCCCGCTGACCCCGACCCGCTCGCCCATGGCACCGTCGGTGAACAAGGTCTTGCCCAGCCGCGCCTTGTTGTGGCCGATGAGATGCGATGCCGCCGCCAGGATGTGGCCGGTGGAGCGGTAGTTGCGCTCGAGCCTGATCACCTTGGCGCCAGGAAAGTCGAGCTCGAAGCGCAAAATGTTGTCGACCTCCGCCCCGCGCCAGCCGTAGATCGACTGGTCGTCGTCGCCGACGCAGCAGATATTGGGGGCATTGCCGCCGGCCAGCAGCCTGAGCCACAGATACTGGGCGACGTTGGTGTCCTGATATTCGTCGACCAGGATGTAGCGCAGGCGCTGCCGGTAGGCCGCGAGCACGTCGGCATGCTCACCCAATAGCCGCAGCACCTCGAGCAGCAGATCGCCGAAATCGGCGGCATTGAGCTCTTTCAGCCGTTGCTGGTAGGCGGCATAGAGGGTTGCACCTTGGCCCTCGGCGAAGCCGAAGGCTTCGCCGGTCGGCACCTTGTCCGGGGTCAGGCCGCGATTCTTCCAGCTGTCGATCAGGGCCGCCAGCTGCCGTGCCGGCCAGCGGTCCTTGTCGAGGCCGGCGCCCTCGATCACCTGCTTCATCAGCCGCAGCGAATCGTCGCTGTCGAGGATCGTAAACCCCGCCTTGAGGCCGACCAGCTCGGCATGACGGCGCAGGACCTTGACGCCGATGGCATGAAAGGTGCCGAGCCAGGGCATCCCCTCGACGGCGCCGCCGACCAGATCGCCGATGCGCGCCTTCATCTCGTGCGCGGCCTTGTTGGTGAAGGTGACGGCCAGGATTTCCGAGCCGCGCGCCCGGCCGGTGCACAGGATGTGGGCAATGCGCGTCGTCAGGACGCGCGTTTTGCCGGTGCCGGCGCCAGCCAGCACCAACACCGGACCCTCGAGCGCTTCCACGGCGCGCCGTTGCTCGGGATTGAGGTCGGCCAGGTAGGGCGCGGCCGCCAGGCGCAACGCGCGAGCGGAGACAGAGCTTTCCGCGCCGATCGGCGGCACTTTGTCCACAGGACCGGCGCTCGATTTACGATTCGCAGCCATAAACCCTGACTATAGCACCGCCCTGGCGCCGGCAAATCGCGCCGACCACCTGCCCACACCTGTTGGCGTGCCCCGGTCTGCCGAGCCGCCGTGCGCGGCCGCCATAGCACCAAATTCGCGGTCCAATTTGGCGGTCATCCCATGTATAGTCCAAGGCCAAATCAAAACAGGGCAATCGGAGCGGGTAAATCCGTCGGCGATGCGTAGGCGAAGCGGCGAAGTAACGCGCACTTGCGGCGGGCTGGCACGGCCTCGGCGCCGGTTCGCGGCCGCAGCGCCAACGGTCTGGGATCGGGCCACAGGTGGGGCAAGGGGTGGTCCCAGGGGTGGCCCCAGGGGTGGCCGATGAGCAATTTCTTCGTCGGCCTCGCCGTCTTCCTGATCACCATCATCGGCTCATTGTTCGCGATCCCCTACTTCGTCGATTGGAACAGCTATCGCGGCGTGTTCGAGGACGAGGCCACGCGCTTTCTTGGGCGCGACGTGCGCGTCGGCGGCACCGTCAACCTCAACTTGCTGCCGACCCCGTCGTTTCGCCTGGAGCGGGTGCGCATCGCCGATGCGTCCAACACTTTGAAGGAGCCGTTCTTCCGCGTCGACAGCTTGGCCTTCAAGCTGTCGATTGCACCGCTGTTCCGGGGGATCATCGAGGCCAACGAGATCGAATTCCGCCGGCCGATGCTGCGGCTTGGGCGCGACGACAGCGGCCGCTGGAACTGGCAAAGTTTCGGTCAGGTGTTCGCCAACGCCGCCTACCTGCCCTCGAACCTGGCCTTGACCTCGCTCAAGATCAGCGACGGTGTGCTGGCGATCAACGGTCCTGACGGCGGCGAGCGGCTGCGGCTTGAGGGCATCGACGGCGAGCTGTCGGCGCCCGCCATCGACGGGCCTTATCGCTTTCGCGGCATGTTCGGCAAGGGCAGCCAACGCAGCGAACTGCGCTTGGCCACGGCCAGGCCCGATACCGACGCCGGTGGGGTGCGCTTGCGCGCCTCGCTGCGGCCGGGCGAGGCTAGCGGCATCTACGTGATCGATGCCCGCCTGCTCGACCTGATGGCCGAACCGAAGCTCGAGGGCGAACTCAGCGCCCGGCTGCCGATCGCAGGCCTGCTCAGGGACGCATCGCGCTCACCGGCCACCGCCGAGGAGCCGGCCGAGGGCGTGTCGCTCGAACTCAAGTCGGCCCTGAGCGCCGATGCCGCCGGCGCCACCCTCAACGATCTGGTGCTGTCCTTCGAGCAGGGCGGCAGCCCGCAACTCGTCACCGGCGAGGCCAAGGCCAGCTGGCAGGACGGCCTCGAACTCGAGGCCGAGCTCGCCTCGCGCTGGCTCGATCTCGATCGGGTCGCGGCCGCCGCCGATGGGGCGCGGCCGATCGAAAGCATCCTGCCGCTGTTGCTGCGCGCCCGCGAGGTGCTCCCGGCCGGCGGCCGCTCGCGCCTGGCGCTGTCGATCGATCAGGCCAACCTCGGTGGCGAGGCCGTCAGTGGCACGCGTTTCGCCGTGTCGCGGCAGCGGGACCGCTTCGACATCGAGGAGTTGCGGATCGGAATGCCGGGCGGCAGCCGCGCCGAGCTCACCGGCCAATTGACCGGCCCCGGCAACGCCCCGGTGCTGACCGGCAGCATCAGCGTGCGTGGCCAAAGCCTGGTGCGCGCCGTCAGCTGGGTCAGCGGCAAGACGGCGCTGCCAGCGGACGGCAAAGGCGACGGCGCCTTTGGCCTCAACGCCGAGCTCACCGTCAGCCCCGGGCACGTCATCGCCCGCGACCTGGTCGGCGACCTCCTCGGCACGCCGTTACGCGGCGCGCTGGACTGGCGCTGGCAGGGCAGGCGCGAACTTGGGCTGCGGCTCGAAACGCCCCAGATCGACGCGCGGGCATTGGCATCGGTGCCGGCCGCGGTCGGCGAGGTTGTGCAAACTCTCATCTATGGTCCGTCAACGGACGAACCCGCCGCAGCGCCGCGTCCCGACGCTGGCGAGGCCCCGGACCTACAGCTCAGCCTGGAGGCTGGTCGGCTCTTGACCGCCGCCCACAGCTACCAGGATGTGGCGGTGGACCTGCGGCTGACGTCGGGAAATCTTGACCTCCGCCGGCTCAGGATCGCCGACGAGCAGGGTCCCGTGGTTGATCTCAAGGGCGCCTTGGAGCATGTGGCGACGCGCCCCAAGGGCAGCCTGTCGGGCCTCATTGCCGCGCCATCGCCCGCCGACCTCGCCGATCTTGCGCTGATGCTCGGCCTGCCCGAGGCCTGGCGTCCGCATGCCGAGCTGGCGCGCGCCTTGACCCCGATCCGGCTTGCCGGCTCGATGCTGTTTGGGGCGCGCACCGCCAACTCGCGCGACCTCAGCTTTGCCGGTGAGGCCAACGGCACGACGCTCAAGGTCAGCGGGCGGCTCGACGGCGCCGCCGCTGGCTGGCGCTCAGGACCGGTCGAGCTCACGGCGACGCTCGATGCGGCCGATGCCCGCAAAATCACCGCGCTGTTGAGCGACCGCGACCCTGGCGGCGGCAAGGCCGCGCCTGGCCAGGTGCTGATCAAGGCCAAGGGTGTGCCGGCCGACGGTCTCTCCACGGTCTTAACCTTGGCGGCGGCGGATTTGTCGATCGACTTCCACGGCCTCGCCACGCCGCTGGCGGAGACGCCAAGCCTCGCCGGCGAGCTGCGGCTCAAGGTCGCCGATGCCGCCGGTGTCGCTGGCCTATTGGGCCTGTCGCCGCCGCTGCCGTTGGCCGGCGTGCCGCTCGACGGCGACCTCAGCTTGGCGGCCGGCGCCGCCGGCATCAAGCTCGAGCGCCTGGCGCTCAACGTTGCGGGCAGCGAAGTGCGCGGCCAGATGGCGCTCAAGGGCGCCGGTGACCGGCGCCAGATCGACGCCCGGCTGGAGCTTAGCGAGATCAATGTCAGGTCGCTGGTGCGGCCGTTGCTCGACGAGCGGCTTGCCGCCGTCACGGGCGCCGCCGAGGCGGTGTTGACGGGCCGCCAGTCGCCTTGGCCCGATGAACCCTTCGATTTGACGGCGCTCAGCGGCCTTGACGGCCACCTGGTGCTCACGACGCAGCGGCTCGGGCTTAGCGACGGCATCGGGCTCGGCAACGCCAAGGTCGAGGTCACCCTGGCTGGCGGCAAGGTGGTGGTCGATGCTATCGAGGGCCGAGCCTTGGGCGGCCGCGGCCGCGTTCAGCTGAGCATCGCCAGCAGCGGCAGTGGCGCCGAGGTGGCCGGCGCCCTCACCATCAACGATGGCACCCTTGAGGCCCTGGGCTCGGCGCCGGGCGGCAAGGCCGCCGCCGGCCGCTTCACTGCCGAGCTCAGCTTCCGCGGCCGCGGCGCCAGTCCGCGCGCGCTCATCGCCGCACTCGCCGGGCAAGGCCGCCTCAAAAGCGACGGCAAGCTGTCGGGGCTGTGGCCTGGGGCGGTGAGCCTCGCCGCCGGCGAGGTCCTGAAAAACGAGCCGGACAAGCTGCGCGGCGTGCTGCAGCAAGCGTTGGGCCAAGGGCTGGCTGCCGGCCGGCTGGCGCTGCCACCCGAGGTGGTCCTGGAGCTCGCCGAGGGCCAGCTCAGATCGCAACCGATCGTCATCGACAACGCCAGCGGCCGCGCCGCCGGCAGCGCCGCCGTCAATTTGCAGACCTTCCAGTTTGAATCCGAGTGGCGCTTGCAACAGGCCCCGGCCGCCGCGCTTGGCAACAAGCCACCGCTACCGGCGGTGGTGGTGACCTATCGCGGTCCCCTGGCGGTGATCGACAAGATCGAGCCCGCCGTCAACACCGAAGCCCTGGAACGCGAGCTGGCGGTACGCAAGATGGAGTACGACGTCGAGGAGCTCGAGCGCTTGCGCCAGCTCGATGAAGCGCGCCGGCGCAGCGAGGACGAGCGGTTGCGGCAGGAGATGCAAAGCCCGCCACCGACGCTGCCGGCGCCGTTGCCACCGGGCAGTCCGCCCCGATCGGCGACCCCGGGTTAGCCGCGGGCACGGGCACGGTAGTGCGCCAGCAACCACACCCTGACGGCGCTGGACAGACCGCTGCCGCCGCGGCTGGCGTCGATATCGCTGATCAGGCGGCTCACGGGCCGCTTTTCCACCGCCGCGATATCCTGCAGCGCGTCCCAAAATGGCTGCTCGAGGGACAGCGACGTGCGGTGGCCATCGATCTTGAAGGATCGTTTCCGAGGCCGGCTCATGGCGCCATTCCGACCGGCGTGCGGCGCTGAGGCAAACGGCACCCCCGTCGGCGGCGTGCCGGCTTAGTCCTCGCGCTCCGACGACAGGTCGTCGCGGCGCATGCCATCGAGGCGACGCTTGTCCAAGCTGCGCTGCGCGGCATTCTTGGTGTGTTCGATCTTGGGCAGGCCGAACAGCATGCGCTTTTCATTGGCTCGACGTTCGCGGGCAGCGCGCTGCTTCTCCTTGCGGTAGCGGTTCAGGTTGACGACGGTGCCCATCACGCCTCCGGTCCGATCATTTTGCTCGGGTCGACGATCGCGTCGAACTCCTCAGCCGAAACATATCCCCCGCCGACCGCTTCCTGCTTCAAGGTCGTGCCGTTCTTGTGCGCCCCCTTGGCGATCTTGGCCGCATTGTCGTAGCCGATTTTTGGGGCCAGGGCCGTGACCAGCATCAACGACCGCTCCAGCGCCGCCTTGATGTTATCCTGGCGCGGCTCGATCCCGGCAACGCAATTGTCGGTGAAGCTGGTGACAGCGTCGGCCAACAGCTGAACCGATTGCAGGAAATTATAGGCCATCACGGGATTGTAAACGTTGAGTTCGAAATGGCCCTGGCTGCCGGCAAAGGTAATGGCGGCATGGTTACCAAACACCTGCACACACACCTGCGTGAGCGCTTCGCACTGGGTCGGGTTGACCTTGCCCGGCATGATCGACGAGCCCGGCTCGTTTTCGGGGAGCGCCAGCTCACCCAGGCCCGAGCGCGGGCCGCTGCCGAGGAACCTGATATCGTTGGCGATCTTGAACAGCGCCGCGGCCGTGGCGTTGATGGCGCCATGGCTCATGACCATGGCGTCGTGCGCGGCCAGTGCCTCGAACTTGTTGGGTGCGCTGGTGAAGGTGAGGCCGGTGATGGCGGCGATGCGTGCCGCCACGCCCTCGGCAAAGCCGCGCGGGGCGTTGAGGCCGGTACCGACGGCGGTGCCGCCCTGCGCCAGCTGCATTAGATCGGGCAAGGTCGATTCGATGCGGCGAATGCTGTTTTCAATTTGGGCCGCATAGCCGGAAAACTCCTGACCGAGCGTCAACGGCGTGGCGTCCTGGGTATGGGTACGCCCGATCTTGATGATGTGCGCCCAGGCCTTGGCCTTGGCCTCGAGCGCGGCATGGAGGTGACGCAGCGCCGGCAGCAAGCGCCGCTCGGTCTCCTCCGCCGCGGCGATGTGCATGGCCGTCGGATAGGTGTCGTTCGACGACTGGCTCATGTTGACGTGATCGTTGGGATGTACGGGTGTCTTTGACCCCTTGCTGCCGCCGAGCATTTCGATCGCGCGATTGGCAATCACCTCGTTGGCATTCATGTTCGACTGCGTCCCCGAGCCGGTCTGCCAAACCGCCAGCGGAAAATGTGCATCGAGCTCGCCGTCGATCACCTCCTGCGCCGCCGCCACGATCGCTTTGCCGATGTTGCCGTCGAGCCGACCGAGCGCCATGTTGGTCTCGGCAGCGGCGCGCTTAACGATACCCAGCGCGCGGACGATCGCCTTGGGTTGCTTCTCCCAGCCGATCCGGAAATTGGCGAGGCTGCGCTGGGCTTGGGCGCCCCAGTATTTGTCGGCGGGCACCTCGATGCTGCCGAAGGTATCGGACTCGACGCGCATTTGCGAAGGCATGGCGGTGGTCGTGGTCCTGTTGATTCGCCCGAGCCGTTGCGCTCGAAAAGCGCCGCTCCCCTAGCACGATCGATATCACCGCTTCCAGTGACAACCCGTGGGACACGATCAATTTTTCGGCCAGTGTATCGGCGCGACCCGGGAAGGCTAGCAAAGCTGGCGCTTAGATGGGAATGAACTCTTAGTAACGTTCACGGAGTGGCCGCTGCAAGCAAGCGCCGGGCAGACGATGGCACACCGTCAAAACGCCGATGCCAACGGCCGATGGTCTGAGTTTGGCTTGGCCAAAGGGCCCTGCAGTGCACGGGCATTTGTCTAAGGCGCGCGTTTGCGCGGCGGCCGGCGCATCGCCCCGTCCTGTGCAAACCGGTAACAACACGGGGGCCGCGTGCGGGCGTGTGGGAAGCCGGCCACTCGCGCCGTGCCCGCCACTGGCCGCAGTTCGGGGGAGACGAGGGCCACGACCCGGTGCCTGCCGCGCAGCTACGCGCCGGCCACTACCGACAATTTAATCTGTTTACGGAATTATTGTCGACTAAACAACGTTTGTTGCTGAGGCAAGCTGGGCCGCCGCTCGGCGCCCGGGCTGCCGTGCCCCCGCATCGACCAACCGAGGATGCGCACCGGCGCGAGCCCGGAGAAGATGGACCCGGTGGACGGCCCACGCTGGGCAACGTGCTATTGGCCGACCGCCAGCGCACCAACCTGAGGCGCGCGGTCGTTGCCGTGCAGCGGCCGCACCCAACCTGCGACACCCCAACGATCCCGCCGCTGAGGATGGCGCGGCACAGCCTTTTTTGCTGCCTGCTGTCTTGATGCTTGCTGTGGGCATGGCGGGTGCTTCGCCGGATCGTGATGAAGACCAGCGCCAACAGCCCTCAGGCAGCGGCGTATCACAACATTGGCTTACGACCCCTTGGGTTACGCCGTCGTTGGCCAGTCGAGCGCCTGCTGGTGGCGGCAATCAACGACCGACGCCGGGCGAGCCTGCGGCAACCCCCAGACGGTCGGCATCGGCTCGATCGCATCGCCTTTCAGCCTGCGGTCGATGCCGACGCGCGCGGCGTGTTCGGGCGGGACCACGCCAGCGGGCGCCTTGTCTTGCCGCCCCCGGCTGGCTACGGTGGGCCTAACAGTCACCCCCCCAGCACAAACGCAACGGAGTACCGCCGTGACGTTCAAGCTCCCTGAACTTCCCTATGCCTACGACGCCCTGAGCCCCCATATGTCCAAGGAGACGCTCGAATTTCATCACGACAAGCACCATCAGGCGTACGTCGACAACGGCAACAAGGTCGCTGGGCCGGGCACCAAGTACGACGGCAAGAGCATCGAGGACATCTGCAAGGAAGCATTCGCGGCCAAGGACGCCCCGGTCGTGAACAATATCGGTCAGCACTTCAATCACATCCACTTCTGGCAGTGGATGAAAAAAGGCGGCGGTGGCAAGAAGCTGCCGGGCAAGCTGCAGACGATGGTCGATAAGGACCTCGGTGGCTTCGACAAGATGCGCAACGATTTCGTGCAGGCGGGGGTCACACAATTCGGCTCGGGGTGGGCCTGGCTGGTGGTCAAGAACGGCAAGCTCGAAGTCGCCAAGACGGCCAACGGCGAAAATCCGCTGATGCACGGCGCCACGCCGATCCTCGGCGTCGACGTGTGGGAGCACAGCTACTACATCGATTACCGCAATGCCCGTCCGAAGTACCTCGAGACCTGGTTCGACCACCTCATAAACTGGGAACACGTCGAGGCCATGCTGGACAAGGCAAAGTAATGATCACGTCACGCGAGGGCACGAGATCAGAGCCCCCGCACCCGCATCGACCCGGCGCCGCGCACCCGCGCGGCCCGGCCAGCGATCAGCCCTGAGTTAGGGTCGGCGCACGGCGGAGCGTTCGCCCTCGACGCTCAAGGGCAGGCAGCGCCGCCCACGCAGGCTGGTGCCGAGGCAGCGTTGCAAGCGATCGAGGAAACGGTTGGCGTCATCGTAGACGCTGGCCAGGCAGGCGCGGTCGGCGCTGCATTCGGTGCGCTGCTGGCGCCAGTCGCTTTGCCAGACGCGCAAGCCAACATAGGGGCCAAAGGCGAGCTGCCGCGAGGCCCGCAGCAGCCGGCGGCTGAGCTGGTCATCGAGCCGCAGCAGTTGTGTGTCGGCACAAATCGTCAGGTCCGCCACCGACAGTCGAGGGGCGCGGCAGTCGAGGCTTGCCGCCTGGACCACGCCGGGCGCCGCGGCGAGGATCAGGCCAGCCAAAGTGGCAAGGGGGGATCGGATCGTCATTTGCCGCGCTGAAGCTCAAGGGAGCGAGCCACCATCTCTGCCTGCTCCCGGCGCATTGGTCCAGCCCCCCAATGCGGCCCGAGCGCGGGTTTTTTCATAATTTTTCTTCACGACTTCGGATGCCGCGGGGATGCCACTCCCCCGCCATCTTTGGCACGCGCATCGCGCGCCCGCCAGCCCCAGCACCAAGGGCGATTGCGGCTCGCGCGGGTTTGGCAGCGCGCGGCCCTAGCCCCCGAGCTGCCAGCGACCGCTGGCCAGCCGGCAGGCGGTGCCCTCCATGCGTGCGGAGCGCCGCGGTGCGGTGAGGATAACAATAATGTGACGGCACACGCGGCCACCGCCATCCTTGAACGACTTGGTTGGTTGCACGAGGCCACCGAAGCGGCCATAGCGACGACGCCAGACGTAGGAGGTGCCATCACCGACTTCCGTCAGCGCCACCCGGATCGCCTCCAGCGCGGCAATCTCATCCTCTTCGCCGAGCGAGGGATCGTGGCCAGCGCGCTTGACACCGGCCCCCGTCTCCGCGGCGTGGGCGAGCCCGCTGGCGGCCATTGCCGCCAACCCCAGCGCTGCGGCCATTCCAGCCGCCACCAAGCCGCGATATGCTAATGGGCGCATGGCTCAACTCAAGCGGACGACCCTAAGCCGCAGCCGGGACGGGGTTTTGATGTTCGAGACGCCCCGGAGTGTGCGCCGGGCTCGTTAACAACGGCTAAACATGAGGCGAGAACAACTCAATGCGTGCCGACAACAGCGATGCCGAGCGCCCGGCCGCGGATTTCGCGCACAGCCAAGATCCGTTTGCGCTGTTTGAGACCTGGTTTGCCGAGGCGGCGGCGCATGAGCCCAGCGATCCCAATGCCATGACGCTTGCCACCGTCGATAGCGCGGGCTTGCCCAACTCGCGCGTCGTCCTGTTGAAGGGGCTCGATGCGGCGGACCATGCCGCGCGCGGCTTCGTGTTCTATACCAACTTCGAGAGCGTCAAGGGCCGCGAGCTCATCGCGTGCAAGGCTGCGGCCCTCAATTTCCATTGGAAATCGCTGCGCCGGCAGGTGCGGATTCGCGGCACCGTTGGCGTCGTGACCGATGCCGAGGCCGATGCCTACTTCGCCAGCCGCCCGCGCGGCAGCCGCATCGGCGCTTGGGCCTCACAGCAGTCGCGGCCGCTGGAGAGCCGCTTTGCGCTGGAGAAGGCGGTCGCCGCCGTAACCGCCAGGTACCTGGTGGGCGAGATCCCGCGCCCGCCCTACTGGTCAGGGTTCCGCGTCACCCCTGTGGAAATCGAGTTCTGGCACGAGCGGCCGTTCCGACTGCACGAGCGCGTTGCCTTCCGCCGCGAGGCTGAAGGCGGGTGGCGCAAGGCGCTCCTCTACCCCTGAACCGGTTTCCCCTGCGGCGTCTATCGCTCAGAGCCGCCGTGACCAGGCGGCGTTTCGGCCGCGGGCGCCTCGCCGGCACCGGGCGTGCGAAAGTAGGGTTCCACCTTGCCCGTAAGCTTGATGGTGAGCGGCCGGCCGTGGCGGTCTTTGGTGGCGCCGACGGCGAGGCGCACCCAGCCCTCGCTCACGCAGTATTCCTCGACGTTGGTCTTTTCCACGCCCTTGAAACGGACGCCGACGCCGCGGGCCAGGATCGCCGCATCGTAGTAGGGGCTCTCTTCGTTCGCCGACAGGCGATCGGGCGGGGTGTCGGTCATGGCTCAACCTTTGCGCGGGCCCGCTGGCCTCGCGTACCGGAAGGGGGGTCGCGCCGGCTGCTGTAGCGAGCCCCGGTGGCAAATGCAATCGCCGGCGCTAGCCGGCGCGGTGGCGGGAACTGACCGGCGTCAGGTAACGCTTCTCCAACATCACGTGAATGCCTTTGGCGCCGTTGACGACCTGGGTCACGCGCACATCGGCGGCCAGGCTCATGAGGGCGTAAGCTTCCTGGGCGGTGAGCCCCGTTGCCGCGGCCGCAAGCTCGACCATCTGGCGCAGCGCCAGCACCACGCAGGTGTCGAGGTCGGGGTCGAAGGCCATGGTCATGACGTGGGTTGGCGTCTCTGCGCGCGGCCATTCGAGGCGCATGTCGTCGCGGACCACGAGTTCGAAGGTCCCGATGAGACCGGTCTCGATGGCCGTGACGCAGACCTCGCCGTCACCCTGCGCGCCGTGTCCGTCCCCGACCGAGAACAGCGCGCCGTCGATGTGAATCGGCAAATAGAGCGTGCTGCCGGCGATCAACTCCTTGTTGTCGAGGTTGCCGCCATTGCGTCGCGGCGGCAACGTCGAGATCGCTCCCCAGGGGATGGGCGGGGCCACGCCCATCACGCCAAAGAACGGGCGCAGCGGCAGTTCGGCCCCCCACGGCAACCGGCCCAGCATCCGCTCCCGGTCGAGACCGATGTGCATCAGATGGCGCTGGGCGAAATCATCCGGCAGGGCGCCGGTCAACGGCCCGGAAAAGTTGTAGCCCCAGTCGTAATGGAGGCCGATGTCCTTGATGCGCACCTCGAGCACCTGTCCGGCCTTGGCGCCGCTGATGGCGACGGGGCCGGTCAAGATGTGGCCCGGAAGTTTGGGCGCCATGCGGGCGTGAATGGCGCTGAGCGCCGGCGGTACGGCGTAGGGCGGCGGCGGCATCACATCGCGGCCGCCGGAGACGGTGGATATGACGACGGTATCGCCGCTGGCGATGCTGAGCACCGGGGACAGCTTGCCGTCAAAGTAGCCCCAATGCACGGTCTCGGGGCCGGCGTCGAGACGATGGGTGGTGGGCATGTGGCTCCCCTCATTGGTTGGGCTGGCGCGCAAGCCTAGCGCGTCGGCCGCAGGCCGGCGATAGGGCGACGCTGGCGAGGCGCGTTCGCGCGTTCATTTCCGGCGCCGCGCCCGGGCACCGTTGTGTCCCCTGGCGCGATGGCTGGCCCCGATCCCCCTGGCTTGCCCTTGGCCCGCACGGTTAACCGCGCCTTAAGCCCGCTCGCCCTAACGTCGCGGCCTGCGGGCGTTGGCGTAGAGGTTGGCAGCACCCATGGCATGGCGGCGTCGGTCGCGACCAGGCAAGGCGGCAAGGTCGGCGCCTCAGCGCCCGGAGCGATTGACGGTGCGGCGCCGCCTGTTCAAGCGGCTGCCGTGGGAACTGCGCCTGCTGCTGCTGGCCGTCTTCTATCTGGGCCCACCACTCACCTTGATACTCGCTTGCCTGTTTGCCGCCTTCAGCGCCGTCATCCCCGATCCGATCAAGCTGCGCCACAAGGAGAGTGCACCGCTGATCACGATCCTGGCGCGTGACGGCAGCCTCATCACCGAACGCGGCGGCAGCAACGCCTATGTGCCGATCGACTTTCTTCCGCCGCACCTGGTCGATGCCGTGGTCGCCACTGAGGATCGCCGCTTCTTTGAGCATTGGGGCGTCGATCCGAGCGGCGTGGTGCGCGCCGTGTTCACCAATCTGCGCACGGGCCGATTGGTGCAGGGCGGCTCGACCATCTCCCAGCAACTCGCCAAGAACCTGTTTCTTGGTCCCGAGCGCACGCTCACGCGCAAGATCGGCGAGCTGGTGCTGGCGCTGTGGCTCGAGCTGCGCCTCGACAAGCGGGATATCCTGGAACTCTATCTCAATCGCGTCTACTTCGGCGCCGGCGCCTGGGGCATCGAAGCGGCAGCGCAACGCTACTTCGCCAAATCGGCGCAGGCCCTGACCGTGCTGGAATCGGCGGTGCTGGCGGGCGTGCTCAAGGCGCCGTCGCGGTTCTCGCCGCTCGCCAACCCGGCGCTCGCCCGCGCGCGGGCGGCGAGCGTGCTCAACAAGATGGTCGAGGCCGGACGCCTCGATGCGGCACGCGGCGAACAGCTGGCGCGGATGCCGGTGCGCTTTGCCGGTTTGCTGCGGGCGCGGCAGGCCGGCGCCGACTATGCCATCGATGCCGCGCTCGAGCGGCTGCCGATGCTGCTGGCCCAGCAACCGAGCCAGGATCTGATCATTGACACCACCATCGATGCCAACCTGCAGCAACGCAGCCAAGCCATTGTGCACGACCTCATGCGCGGTGAGGCGCGGCCGCTCGAGGCAACGCAGGCGGCGCTGGTCGTGCTCGATCTTGACGGCGGCATCCGCAGCCTGGTTGGCGGCCGCGACTGGGCCGAGAGCCAGTTCAATCGCGCGCTCAAGGCCAGGCGACAGCCCGGTTCCGCCTTCAAGATGTTCGTCTACCTGGCGGCGCTCGAGCGCGGGCTGACCCCGGACAGCATCGTCGATGACCTGCCGTTGCTCGGCGCCGGTTGGTCGCCGCGCAATGAGGGCGCCGGCTATCATGGCGCCGTCAGCCTGCGCGCGGCGCTGGCTCACTCGATGAATGCGGCGGCGGCGCGGCTCAACCTGACGGTCGGGTCGGCGAAGACGGCGGCCGCCGCCCACCGGCTCGGCATCCGCTCCGAGCTTCGCCAGGATCCCTCCCTGGCGCTCGGCACCTCCGAGGTGACCTTGCTCGAGCTGACCGCCGCCTACGGTGTCCTCGCCCATGGCGGCCGCACGCTCGAACCTTACCTGATCCGGCGGGTGCGGGCGGCCTCGGGCCAAGTGCTGTTCGAACACAAGGGCGAGCCCGATCGCCAGCTGGTAGCGGCGGCCACCGCCGGCGCACTCACCGACATGCTGTCCGGCGTCGTCAGCAACGGCACCGGCCGACGCGCCGCGCTCGCCGATCACGCCTGCGCCGGCAAAACCGGCACCTCACAAGATTTTCGTGATGCCTGGTTCGTCGGCTACACGGCGCAGCTGGTGGCCGGCGTTTGGGTCGGCAACGATGATGCGCGGCCGATGAAGCGGGTCACCGGCGGCAGCCTGCCGGCGCGCCTGTGGCACGATGTCATGACGTCGGCGCATCAGGGGCTGCCGCCGCGGGCGCTGATCACCGGCGCCATGACTGTTGAGCACCGCTCGGCGGCCGCGCCGCAAACCGCACGCGATCTACTGCGGCCGATCGCTGCCGCCCAGCCGCTCGCGGCCGCTGCCCTGGTGCGGGCGCGCGCCGAGCCTGAGGCGGCCGCGCCTTACATGGTCGTGCGCTGAAAGGTAAGCGTCGTCGCCGGCGGCGTGCGGTCGACGGCGCCGTAGCGATGCAGATCGGCGCCATCGTGGCGCAGCCACCGCCGCGCCGCGTCGAGCTCGGGCATCAGCCGGCCGACCAGCTTCCAGAATTGCGGCCCATGGTTCATCTCGCGCAAGTGGGCAACCTCGTGCGCGGCGACATAGTTGAGCACGTTGGGCGGCGCCAGAATTAACCGCCACGAAAACGACAACAGACCGCTGACCGAACAGGAGCCCCAGCGCGTGGTCGGATCACGCAGGCAAAGCCGGCGCACGCACACGCCGAGCTTGCGCGCATGCCGGGCGACGGCAGCATCCAAATCGGCACGCGCCTGGCCCACCAGCCAGTCCGTCAGCCGGCGCGCGGCGTGCTCGGTATGCCCGGACACCAACAGCTGCGGTGTGCCGTCGCGATCGCGGCCGATGCCGACCACGGCGCCGCCGCGTCTGGGCCCGATGAAGTGCAGGCGGTGCAAAATGCCGCGGAGCGGAATGAGGGCGCCGTCGACGAACGGCACCGGTTCAGGCACCGAGCCCAATCGTTCGCGCACCCAGTCGATGTGCGAGCGCAGGAACCTGTCGGCTTCCTCCATGCGGCATTGCGCCGGCAATGTCACCACCACCCAGCGCCTGGTGTTGCTGACGCGGAGCGTCAACCGGCGTGCGCCCGGGTGGCGCCGAACCTCAACGGGCGCGCTGATGCCATGCACGCGCAGCGCGACGGACTTTTTCTTGCCTGCCGGCAATGTCTCACCCCTCCTTGACCCTTCGTGCCCGACGACGTGCGAATGCTTTTCATTAGCCGATGTCGCGCACGCGCGGGATTGCCTCTGGCCTAGCAAAATATTGCGACCATAACAGTGGCAACATTGGTGTTGCGCGGAACGCTGTGGCGTGTCTGCGACAGACCTGATCAGGGCGGTTGACAGCGCCCACGAAGCGTGTGTCAGCGCGGTGCGAAACTAAACGCGAGCGCTTCAAGATCAAGGGCGCGGCGCCGGCGCGCCGGCATTGTTGTCATGTGTTCGAGCTGGGCGATGCTGAGCCCGGCCACCGCGCACGGGTCGTGGGCGCGCATGAAGGCGCTGATGCGCGGGGCGATCTCGGCGCGAAAGCGCGAACCGTTGAAGATGCCGTAGTGTCCGACCCTTGGGCATTCGAAGTGCAGCTTGTTATCGGCGGCGATGCCGTAGCACAGGTCGAGGGCGGCGCGGCACTGGCCACGGCCGGTGATGTCGTCCTTCTCGCCCTCCACCGTCATCAGCGCCGGACGGCGGATGGCGGCAAGCTCGATCGGCCGGCCGCGGTGCGTCATCAAGCCTCGCGGCAACTGGTGCTTGACGAACACCGTGTCGACGGTCTGCAGGTAGAATTCCGCCGTCAGGTCCATCACCGCCAGATATTCGTCATAGAATTCACGGTGTTTTTCCGCTGAATCGCCGTCGCCCCGCACCAGGTGCAGGAACATCTCCTTTTGCGCCTCGATATGACGGTCGAGGTTCATGGTCATGAAGCCCGAAAGCTGCAGGAAGCCGGGGTAGACGCGGCGGCCGTGGCCCAGGTTCGGCCAGGGCACGTTGGTGATCACCGTGCGTCGGAACCAATCCGTGCCCCGCCGCTCGGCCAGTTCATTGACCAGGGTTTGCTCGATGCGGGTGTCGACCGGACCGCCGGCCAGGATCAACGACAGGGGCACGCTCGCCTCGCCATCGGCCTCCATCAGGGCGGTGGCGGCCAGCACCGGCACCGCCGGCTGACAAACGGCAAATACGTGCACGTCGCCTTTGAAGTGGCGGAACATGGCGATCATGGTGTCGATGTAATCGTCGAGATCGAAGCCACCCGCCGCCAGCGGCACGCTGCGCGCATCCTGCCAATCGGTGATGTAGACGTCGTGGTCGGGGAGGAAGGTTTCGACCGTGCCGCGCAGCAAGCTGGCAAAATGGCCCGACATCGGCGCCACCAGCAACAGGCGCGGATCGCGGGCCGCCTGATTGGGATCGAGGTCGCGGCGGAACCGCAGCAGGCGGCAGAACGGCGTCTGCCACACGACCTCCTCTGCGACCGTGACGCGGCGGCCGCCGACGTGCGTGTGGTCGATGCCGAATGCGGGCTTTTGATAGCGACGGGTGGCGCGTTCAAATACCTCGCAGGCGGCAACCGCACTGCGGCCGATCGGCGTGTGGGTCAGCGGATTGAGCGGGTTGAAAAACAGGCGGCAAGAGTCGGCGGCGGCCCGGGCCGGCCGGAACGCGGCCCGACCGAGCTCATACCAATGATAGAGCACGTCAGCAGATCCCCCGAAGGTTCGGTCCCATCGCCAGCCACGGCTTTGAGCGTCTCGACGGCCGACGCCTTCTCTCCCGATCGGGCGGGTAGACTCTGGCATAGCGCGCCCCAAGAGTGCACTGATTCGTCAACTCCTTGAAGCGTTGTGACTTCAGCGCAACAGCTTCGCCAGGCGCTCCGCCATCGCGTCCGCCGAGGTGGTGGCCGTGAAGTGGGTGACGTAAGCGCCGTCCGGTCCCATCAGGTAGATGATGGCCGAATGATCGAAGCTGTAGCCGGCGCTGGAGCGGGTGTCGGCCACCTTCTTGACGTAGACCCGATAGGCTTTGGTGACGGCCTCGATCTCCTCAGGCGTGCCGGTCAAGCCGACCAGGCGCGGGTGGAAGCTCTTGACGTAAGTAGCAAGCTCACGCGGGCTATCGCGCTCCGGGTCGACGCTGATGAAGAGCGGGGTGACCGCCTGCCCCTTGGGTCCCAGCTGGTCGAGCGCCGCCGCCATCACCTGCAGCGCCGAGGGGCAGATGTCGGGACAGTTGGTGAAGCCGAAGAACACCAGCGTGTAGCGGCCGCGGAAGTCCTTGTCGGTCACGCGCTTGCCGGCCTGATCGGTCAATTGGAACGGCCCACCCACCAGCGCCCGCCCGACCGAGGTTGCCCCGGTCGGCAACAGTCGGGCACGCGCTTCGGGAAAGATCGCCAGCGCCGCCACCGCTCCCACCGCCAATCCGGCGAGCACGATCAGCGCCAGCCGCACGCTCGAGTTGGTCACAGGCTTGAACCTCATTCGCCCATCTGCACCAAGGTTCCGTGTCTGCGCGCACTCTGCAGGAAGTAGGCGAAGGCTGCAAACCCGAGCGCGAAATAGACGACGTTGAGCGCCACCGCCTTCAGCATCAAGACGGTGACAAAGCGGCCTTCGAGTACGATGGCGCGTAGGCCTTCAAATACGTACGTTGGCGGCAGCGCCAACGACACCGGCTGCAGCCACGCCGGCAAGGTGGCGACCGGATAGTAGACGCAGCACACCGGCAGCAGCACGAAGACGATCAGCCAGGCAAAGCTCTCCGCACCCAGTCCCCAGCGCAGCACCACGCCGGTGGAGACGAGCCCCAACGACCAGCTGGTCAGCACCAGATTGGCGAAGAACGCCGCGAACGCCAGGCCGAGCGAGAGCACGTTGAAACCAAAAAAGGTGTACGCCAACAGCGCCACCGGCACCATCGCCACCATCAGCTTGATGAAGCTGACGGCCATCAGGGCGACCACCAGCTCGACCGGCCGCAGCGGGCTCATCATCAAGTGGCCAAGGTTGCGCGACCAGATGTCCTCGAGAAAGGCCACGGCAAAGCCCAGCTGGCTGCGCACCAAAATGTCCCACAGCAGCACGGCGCCGATGAACAGCCCCGCCGCCTTGGCCGCAAAGTTGCTGGCGGTGGCGAGATAGCTCTGCAGAAAGCCCCACATCAACATCTGCACCAGTGGCCAGTAGATGAGCTCGGCGGTGCGCGGCCAGGACGATCGGATCACGTACCAGTAGCGCAGGATCATGCCCCAGATGCGGTTGGCCGAGGCGGCAAGGCTGTTGGGTTCGCGCAGGCGCTGCGCGCGCGGCGTTGGTTTGCCGGTCAGCGGCATCGAGTATCCTCCTCGGGCTCGGTCGCACGCCGGGCAATGGCCAAAAATACCTCCTCCAGATTACGCCGCCCGAAGCGCGCGATCAGATCGCTGGGGGTAGCATCGGCAATGACGCGCCCGCGCTCCAACATGATCACGCGGTCGGCCAGCCGCTCGACCTCGGCCATGTTATGGGAGGCGAGCACCACCGTCGCGTGCCGCGTCCTGACATAGTCGGCGAGTTTGCCACGCACCCAGTCGGCGGTATCGGGATCGAGTGAGGCGGTGGGCTCGTCGAGCAGCAGCAGCTCGGGCTCGTTCAACAGCGCCTTGGCCAGGCTGACCCGCGTCTTCTGCCCGGCCGACAGTTTGCCATAGGGGCGATCGAGAAACTCAGTCAGGCGCAGCTCCTCAGCGGTCTCGGCAATTGCCGCCTTGAGTTCGCGCACGCCGTAGAGGCGCCCGTAAACCTCCAAGTTCTGCCGCACCGTCAGCCGCATCGGCACATCGACATAGGGGCTTTCGAAATTCATCCGGTGCAACACCCGGTGGCGCTCGCTTGCCATGTCGGCCCCGAACACGCGGGCCTCGCCGCTGGTGGGAATGACGAGGCCCATCAGCATGGCGATGGTGGTGGTCTTGCCGGCGCCATTGCCGCCCAACAGCGCGGTTACCGCCCCCGCCGCCAGAGTAAAATCGATGCCATCGACCGCGGCGACGTCACGATAGACCTTCTTCAGACCCTTCACCGCCACCGGCGGCGGCCGCTGGTCCGGCAGGGAGGGCAAAGGTTTGTGCATGCGCCGATTCAAATGCTTACGCCAAGCTGCAGCTCCAAGGCTAAGCCCGGCGGCCGCGCATGACTATGGCTGGTAGTTGCGCCCTATCTGGGGTAGCAAGACCCTGGGCGCAAGCGCGACACGTGGGACCAGCCCCGTCCCTTCGAGAAACGAGCTCGACCCGCTCTCCGGTCGCGGCCTTGAAAATGTTGCGGGCATGCAAGTGTTGCGGCGTGACAAGCTCTGGGACGATGCGGCCGGTAGCCGGCTGCGGCTGCAGACCGCGGTGCGGCTGCGCTGGTTCGGCGTCATCGGCCAGCTGGTCACGGTCGGCGTCGTGCACCTCATCTTGGGCTTTCAGCTGCCGCTCGGCATCTGCCTGGCCTTCATTGCGCTCTCGGCCTGGCTCAACGTCTTCCTGCGCATCCGCTACCCGGCCCGGACTCGGCTGAGCACCGGCTTCGCCGGCAGCCTGCTTGCCTACGACATCCTGCAGCTGGCCTCGCTTCTGTTCCTCACCGGCGGCGCCGACAATCCCTTCATGTTCCTCCTGGTCGCGCCGGTGACGGTGTCGGCCGCCACCTTGCCGCCGCGCAACACCATCGCGCTTGGTCTATTGGCCGCCGGCACCGCCGTGCTGTTGCTGTTCTACGCCATGCCGCTGCCCTGGTATCCCGGCATCCGCCCCGATCTTCCCATGCTCTATAGCGCCGGCATGCTGGCCTCGGTGCTGTCGGGAATGGTGTTTCTGGCGCTTTATGCTTGGCGGCTCGCCAAGGAAGCACGCCAGATGTCCGACGCGCTGGCGGCCACCGAACTGGTGCTGGCACGCGAGCAGCAGCTGCACGCGCTCGATGGCCTCGCTGCCGCCGCCGCGCACGAGCTCGGCACGCCGCTGTCGACCATTGCCGTCATTGCCAAGGAACTGGCGCGCGAGGCCAAGGTCGGCAGTCAATTCGCCGATGACATCCAGCTGTTGCAGGCGCAGGCGATGCGCTGCCGGGAGATCTTAACCAAGCTGACGCGCAGCCCGACCGAGCCCGACCCGCTGCACGCGCGCATGAATGTAACCCAGCTGATCGAGGAGGCCGCCGAGCCTTACCGCGGCACCCGCACCGAGGTCGGCGTCAGCGCCGAGCCCGACGCCGGTGTCGATGGCGAGGCGGCGCTGGAACCCCTGGGCGAGCGCAAACCCGGCGTGATCTACGGGCTCAGCAACCTGATCGAGAATGCGGTCGATTTCGCGCGAGAGCGCGTTGCGATCGTGGCCCGCTGGTCGGCGCGGGAGGTGGTGCTGACGATCAGCGACGATGGCCCCGGCATTCCGCTCGACGTCCTGGATGCGCTGGGCGAGCCCTACATCACCACGCGCGGACGCTCGGGGCAGATCAGGGACGGCGAGCCGGCCGGGCTGGGGCTTGGCTTTTTTATCGCCAAGACCCTGCTGGAGCGGTCGGGGGCCGCCGTCACCCTGGAAAATCGTCAGCGCCCAGACCACGGCGCCATCGTCACGGTGATCTGGCCCCGGCCAATGTTCGAGAGCAAGCTGCGCGCCGCCCCGAGCTGGGAGCCGCCAGCCGCCCCGGCCCTGCTGGCCACCGCCGACCCGGGCATCGGTTAATAAGCCTATCTCCCGAACGGGTTTGGCTTGGCGCCGAGGCTCGCTATAATGGTCCGCAAGGAGATAAGCAGTGGTCGATGATCTCGCATTCAAGCCGGACGAGCTGCCCGAAGATCGCTCGTTGGTCCTGGTCGATGACGACCGTTCCTTCGTGTTGCGTCTGGCCCGCGCCATGGAAACGCGCGGCTTCGAGGTGCGCACCGCGCACTCGGTGGCCGAGGGCCTGGAGCTGATCCGCCAAAAGCCACCGGCCTTTGCCGTGGTCGACATGCGCCTCGAAGACGGCAATGGCCTCGACGTCATCGCCGCGCTGTCGGACCTGCGGCCGCAGGCGCGCACGATCGTGCTCACCGGCTACGGCAACATCGCCACCGCCGTCTCGGCGGTCAAACTCGGCGCCGTCGACTATCTGGCAAAGCCGGCCGATGCCGACGACGTAACCGACGCACTGCTGGCACCGCACGACGAGAAGGCGCGGCCACCGGAGAATCCGATGTCGGCCGATCGGGTGCGCTGGGAGCACATCCAGCGCGTCTATGAACTGTGCAATCGCAACGTCTCGGAAACCGCCCGCCGGCTCAACATGCACCGGCGCACCTTGCAGCGCATTCTCGCCAAACGCGCGCCGAAGTGACGGCCATCAGGCCGGTGGTGCCACGAAGCCTTGCTCGACCAGTGCCTTCAACATCACTGCGGCGCCGCACTGCTTCGACACCACGTTGGGGTCCCAGGTGTTGTCGGCGACGAACTTGCCCTTGCTGTAGTGGTTGGAGAAGCTCCACAGATAGGGCGTGTTGATGCCCATACCCCGGCTGCGCCAGCCATTGTAGCTCTCCCAGTTGTAGAGCGTGCGCGCCAGGCTCCAGTCCGTGAGATCGGCGAAATGGTCGAAGGTGATGGCGTCGACCGCACTGGAGACCCAATCGTTGGGCGGATCCCAGACCGGCGGCCGGCCCCTGGGCACGGCCACGGTCTTGGCGGTCAGGGGATCGCCGTTGTGCAGGTGGGTGTGGAAGTCGAAGCTCGCCTCCATGGCATGGATGATGCCGATGAAATACCAGGGCGCGCACGCCTCCTCGGCGACCCGGTTGTAGCGTTGCCGATTGTCGCCGTCGCTGAGCTTGCCGACGCACCAGTTGACCTCGGCCTGATGCTCGTCACGGATGCGGCAGCTGGCGAACAGTTCAAGATAGCCATCGCGAATGGTCTCGAACGCCGGCCGCGGCGCGGTGGCGGCGCCGAGGCCCGAGGCCGGGTCGCGGTCGGGTGGGCTGCGCTCGGCCCGGTTGAGCTCCTGCAGCAGCGCCGAGGTCCGCCGCAGCAGGGCCTCGACCTCCTGGGCCGGAGCCTGGCTGGTCTTGGCCGAGGCCGCGATGTTGTCCATGAAATCGACGATCGCCGGCATCAGGCGCTCGAACTCGGTGCCGCCGACGACGCCGGCTGAGAGCCGTGGCGCCGACAGCCCGAGCCGATCGGCCTCGGCGGCGATGGCGCCAAGCTCACGATAGACCCCCGCCGGCGCGCCCTGGCCGGTGGCTTGGGCTGAAGCGCCGGTGGCGGTGATCGCGGCGGCGCTCGGGGTTGCCAACAGCGCGGCGCCGGCGGCCAGAAACCGCCGCCGATCCACACCTGGCCGCTCCACACCTGGCCGATCGCGCCGTGTCATGTTTTCCCCCCTCGACCGCCCGCACCGGACGCTGGCTCAGCCAACGGACTGACCGCGCGCCGGGCTTCTCCCGCGGCATCTCCCGCACCCGGCGCGCCTTGCGCCGCCGTCCAACGGAAGGCCTGGCACGAAGTCTAGTGGAAGGCCGCCGCTGGCGCCACGCCCTCCTTGTCGCTACACGCCGACACGCGCCCCATCCCTTTGTGTCGGAACGGCCACAACGGCGCCGCGATCCGGCATGGCCCGCGACTTGGCAAGGGATCGGTGAGGATCGTTCGGCTAGAGTGGTGGGTGATGCAACACTCAATCTCCTCTCGATCGGCGCGCGTTGGCCGCGTTGAGCTGCTCGCCGCCCTTGTTGTGTGCGGCCTCGGCCTCGCGCCGGCACCGGCCGCCGCCCAGGACAGCTCCGACTTCTTCGGCCTGACCGGCAACCACTGGCAAACCGGCGGCTTCGTGTTCGTGACGCCCAAGTACGAGGGGGGCAAGTCCTACGATGTTCTGGGCTTTCCGTTCATCGCACCGGCCGGCTTTGGCCAGGATGGCGGCAGCATCGACATCAGGGGCGCCGACAACGTGCGTTGGCGCCTGATTGACATCAACGGCTTCGAGGCCGGCCCGCTGGCGGGCTACCGTTTCGGCCGCGATCAGGGCGATGCCGAGCGCCTCAGGGGGCTTGGCGACATCGACGGCGGATTGGTCATCGGCGGCTATGCCGGCTATCGCGTCGGGCCCTGGTTCGCCTCGGTCTCCTATCACCAGCAGGTGACCGGGGATGAGGACACCGGCGGGCTGGTGCGCTTTGCCGTCGACAACACATTGCGGCTCAACCCCAGCACCAAGCTCGTCACCAGCATCGGCACCTCGTATGCCTCGAGCGACTACATGCAGAGCTTTTTCGGTGTCAGCGCCGCCCAGGCGGCAACATCGGTGGCGGGGCTGCCGCGGTTCAACGCCTCGGCCGGCTTCAAGGACGTGAGCATCGGCACCACCGCCAGCATCGATCTCGATCGGCGCTGGACGCTCTATCTGACGGGAAGCTATACGCGCCTCATCGGTGACGCCGCCGACAGTCCCGTGATCGAGACCGAAAACGCCTTCTTCGGCGGCGTCGGGCTGTCCTACAAATTCGACCTGCCGCGCTAGGCGGCGGGCCTCACCCCGCCGGCACCGCCGTGCCGCCGCGGTTCCAGCCGCGCGCGCCTTCGCCGTAGATTTCAAAGCCCGTGTCGGTGACCACCACCGTATCTTCCAGCTTGATGAAGCCGCGCCGCGGATGCTGCAAGGTGGTCTCGACCGAGATCACCATGCCGGTTTCGAGCGGGTGGTCGGCATCGTAGGGGTCATAGGCCATGCTGCCGCGCGGCGCCAGCCGCGGAGCCTCGTGGCTGACGAGCCCCATGCCATGCGCCAGGAAGTGGAGATGGTTGTGGTTCTTGGATTGGCGCACCAGCGCGGTTGCCGCCTCGTAGATCACCGCGCCGAGCGCCCCCGGCTTGACCGGCGCCATGGCGGCGCGCTGGATGGTCTCGATCTCGCCCAGCAGGTCCTCGAGCTCGGCGTCGGGCTCGCCCTGGATCGCCATCCGGCACAGGTCGCCGATATAGCCTTGATAGTTGCCGCCGGAATCGAGCGAGATGATGTCGCCCTCCTCCCAGCGCGCTTCCGACGGGGCGCGATTGAGGCTGCTGCCGGCCGTAATCAGGCAGTACTCGAAGGTCATGCCGCGCAGCACCTCCTCGCGGCGCAGTGCATCGAACAGCTCGCGTTTGCTGCTGCCGGGGCCGTGCCCGGTGATCACCGCCAGCATCGAATCGATCACCAGCTCGGAGGCGCGCCGCAGCCGTTCAAGTTCATCGGGACGCTTCTTGGCGCGCAGCCGCTCGAGCACGAACACGCCGTCCTCGATTTCGCTGTCGGGCAGACCCTGGCGCAGGTGGGCGGCGGCATCGGCGGGCAGGAACGGCAGCTCGACCCCGATCCGCTTTGATGCGATTTGCGCCCGGCGCAGATAGGCCACGGCCTTGTCCATGGCATCGGTCGAACCCGAGCTCGAGGTCGAGACCTCCGGGGTCCAGAACGGCGCCACCTCTTTTTGGTGGCTCTCGAGCCGATGGCCGATGTAGGCGGCCTTGTCGGGGGCACCCTTGGGATAGACCAGGATCGGCAGGTAGCGCGACAGGCCGGTGGCATCCATGTAGTCGAAGAAGATCGAGCGGTGGCCGCCCAGCAGGTACTGCACGTTGTGCTTGGAGGTGACGAGCAGCACGTCAATTTTGGCCGCCTCCATCAGCCGATCGAGGCGCGCACTGTCGAAGGGGATGGCGGAGGGGCGGGTCGGGTCGGCGAGGTCGAGCATGGGTCGGGCTCCGTTGGCAGCTTCCTCGGCCGAAATCATAGCCGCCTCGCGGCCACTCCGAAAGGCACCGGATGCGGCCATCCTCGGCGGCGGGGGGTGCGGGGCGCCGGTGGCAAACGTTTCGCCGCGGCTTGCCGGCGCAATTCAGAAGCGCGTATCTTGGGCCCCCGTCGCATCCGGGGCTGACAGGAGGGCCAAACGCACATGATCTACGAGTTTCGCACCTACACCTTAAGGCCGCGCACGCTGCCCGAATTCCTGAAGCGGTTCGGCGATCAGCTGGGGCCGCGGCTCGCGCTCTCCAAGCTCGCCGCCTTCTGGTATACCGAGATCGGGCCGCTCAACCAGGTGATCCATGTTTGGCCCTACGCCGACACCCTCGAGCGCTCGCGGATTCGCGCCGAGGCGATCGACCGGGGGATCTGGCCGCCGAAGACCCAAGATCTGATCGTCGACATGCGCTCGGAGATCTTCGAGCCGCTGCCGTTTTCGCCGCCGCTCGAGCCATCCAACCTCGGGCCCTACTTTGAAATGCGCAGCTATACCCTGAAGCCGGCGAGCGTGTCGCAGATGGCCGAGCGCTGGGCTGAGTTCCTGCCCGGCCGCCTCAAGCTGTCGCCGCTGGTCGGCGTCTATAGCTGCGACATCGGCGGGCTCAATCAGTGGGTCCACATCTGGGCCTATCGCAGCCTGGACGAGCGTCTCGCGGTGCGCAAGAAGGCCGCCGCCGAAGGCATCTGGCCGCCGCCCGGCGACAGTCCGGTGGTCAAGCAGGAAACCAAGATCCTGCTTGCCGCGCCGTTCTCCCCGATCCAGTAGCAAACCCAAGAGCAGCCACTAAAGGACACTAAAGGACCTGGGGATGCGGTGCGAAGTTATTGCCATCGGCACCGAGCTGTTGCTCGGCATTATCGTTGACAGCAACTCGGCGTGGATCGGCGAACAGCTGGCGCTGAGCGGCATCGATTCCTATTTCCAGGTCAAGGTCGGCGACAACTTCGGACGCATCGAGGGCTCGATCCGCCAGGCGCTGGAGCGCAGCGATGCCGTCATTTGTTGCGGTGGCCTCGGACCAACGCAGGATGACATCACCCGAGACGTCATCGCCCAGGTCATGGGCGTCGGCATGCGGCGCGATCAGGCGATCGCCGACCGCATCCGGCGCATCTTCGAGGCGCGCGGCCGCGTCATGTCGCAGAACAACTTGCGCCAGGCGGACGTCCCGATCGGCGCCGAGCCGATGGCTGAAATGCCCGGCACCGCGCCCGGGCTGATCTGCCCAATCGGCGACAAGGTCATCTACGCGGTCCCTGGCGTGCCCAGCGAAATGCGCGAGATGATGCTGGGGTGCGTGCTTCCCGACCTGCGCCGGCGGTCCGGGCAGTCGGCGGTAATCAAAAGCCGGGTGCTGCGCACCTGGGGCATGAGCGAATCCGGGCTGGCGGAGGTGCTGGCCGAGCGCATGCACGAACTTGACCGGCTCGGCAACCCGACCATTGCCTACCAGGCCAGCGGCATCGACGGCATCAAGGTGCGCGTGGTCGCCAAATGCAAGGACGAGGCAACCGCGGCAGAGCTGCTCGATGCCGAGGAAGCGCTGATCCGCAAGCTGCTCGGCGACGTGATCTTCGGCGTTGACGAGCAATCGATGGAGCTGGCGGTGCTCAACGCGCTGCGCCGCCAGGATCTGACGCTCGCCGTCGCCGAACAGGTGACCGGCGGGCTGCTGGCGACGCGGCTCAACGCCAGCGATGCCGGCACCAACACCTTTCGCGGCGCGCGCGTGAGGCCGCATGCACCCGGCGAGGCCGGGTCGTTGGCCGAGCGGGCGGCCGCCGCCGCGGTCGAGGCGCGCGCCGAGTTTGGCGCCACGGTCGGTGCCGCCGCCGTCGCCGGTCCGGTCGGTGAGGGCGGCGGTCCCGGCACCGCACCGGTGGCGTTGGCGGCTGTGATCGGGGCACGCACGCAGCACGAACACATCGTGCTTCCCGCCGACCGCGGCCGGTTGCGCGATTTCGCGGTCATCAGCCTGCTCAACATGCTGCGCAAGGCGCTGGCGGCGTGAGGCCGCCCGCGACCTTGAGCGCGGCGCGGGTCTTCTTTTGGTCGCCGGCACGGCGGACAAGAAGGCGCCTGCCATCGCACGAGGACGGCCTTGCAATTTGACTACGTGATCATCGGCGCAGGTTCGGCCGGCAGCGTGCTCGCCAATCGCCTGACCGAGGACGGCACCCAAACCGTGCTGGTGCTCGAGGCCGGGCCCAGCGACTGGCACCCCTACATCCATTTGCCCGCCGGCTTCATCAAGACCTTCCACGACCGGCGCGTAAACTGGCTCTACAGCATGGAGCCCAGCGAATGGACCGCCGGCCGGCGCATCCTGGCGCCACGCGGCAAGACGCTCGGCGGCTCGAGCTCCATCAACGGCAACGTCTTCAATCGCGGCCAACCGATGGACTTCGACAACTGGGCCCAGCTTGGCAACCGCGGCTGGGGCTTCGCCGATGTGCTGCCGTATTTCAAGCGGCTGGAGAAGCGGCTTGGGCCGGGCGATGACACCTACCGCGGCCGCGACGGGGCGCTGACCATCACCGATATGGATTGGCATCACCCGCTGTGCGAGGCCTTCATCGAGGGCGCGGTCGGTCTCGGCATCCCGCGCAATCCCGACTACAACGGAGCCATCCAGGAAGGCGTGTCCTACGTGCAGCGCACCATCCACCGTGGTCGCCGGGTCAGCGCCGCCACCGCCTTCCTGCATCCGGCGCGCCGACGCCCTAATCTCACCGTGCTGACGCACGCGCACGTCACCGCCATCGTGCTCGACGGCAAGCGTGCGACCGGGGTGTGCTTCAGTCACGGCGGCCGCGGCGGCGTTGAGCGCACGGTCTCGGCAAACCGCGAGGTGATCCTGGCCGGCGGCGCCTACAATTCGCCGATGGTGCTGCAGCTGTCCGGCATCGGCCCGCCAGCACTCCTGAGCTCGCTCGGGATCCCGGTTCGCCACCCGTTGCCCGGCGTCGGCGAAAACCTGAAAGACCACTACGCGCCGCGCTTCGTGGCCCGGGTCAAAAACATCGACACCATCAACGAGCGCTCGCGCGGTCTCAAGCTGGTGCGCGAGGCGCTGCGCTGGGCGATCTACGGCGACGGCATCCTGGCGCTGAACCCGACCCTGGTCTACTGCTTCTGGCGCTCCGAACCCGAGGTGGCCAATTCGGATCTGCAGCTGACCTTTACGCCGGCGAGCTACCGGGAGGGCGTGCAGGGTGAGCTCGAAAGACAGCCGGGCATGACGGTGGCCTCCTGGCAGCAGCGACCCGAGAGCCGCGGCACCGTTCAGATCCGCTCCGCCGACCCGTTCGATCCGCCGATCATTCAGCCCAACTATCTGAGCGTCGAGGCCGACCGGCGCGTGCTGCTGGCGGGCATGAAGCTGGCCCGCCGCCTGCTGGCAACCAAGCCGCTCGCGCCCTACTACGATCGGGAGGACTTCCCGGGCCCGCAGGTCAAAACCGAC
The DNA here is from genome assembly GCA_035258605.1 of Hyphomicrobiaceae bacterium. GTDB lineage: Bacteria > Pseudomonadota > Alphaproteobacteria > Rhizobiales > Hyphomicrobiaceae > AWTP1-13. The sequence goes on from DATFXD010000153.1 coordinate 36,270, forward strand.
GCGGAGCTGCTGGCGGCGGCCAAGCAGCGCGGCACCACCACCTTCCATCCCGCCGGCACCTGCCGCATGGGTCCGGCGCGCGACCCGACCGCGGTCGTCGACCACGAGTTGCGGCTGCACGGCATCGAGCGCCTGCGCGTGGTCGACGCCTCGATCATGCCGAGCATGCTGTCGGCCAACCTCAACGCCGCCACCCTGATGCTGGCCGACAAGGCCTCCGACCTGATCCGAGGCCGTGCCGCGTTGGAGCCGATCCTGACCTGAGAGGACAAGGGTTGGCGGCAGGCGACCCAAGAACGGCGGGAACCCCGTCCGTGTCACCTGCATCCAAGGGAGTGCACGTTGCTCGGGAAGCTGAGACGCGGCGCGCCGAGGCGCGTTGCCCTCGTGCTCCCCGAGACGCCTGGGAGAAGCGTCCGGCTCCGGCGGCCGGGCGCTTCTTGGCTGGGCACCCGCGGGCTAGCGCGACAACCCCTTCATGATCTCGGCGCCCGGGGCCGCGTCGGCAAAGCCCTTGAAGCTGCCCGCCTCGCTGATCAGCTTGACCGTGCGCAGGATGCCGCCCCAGGCGGCGCGCGCCAGCGCGCCGCCGACGCTGATGCGGCGCACGCCGAGGCTGGTGAAGTCGGCGACCGTCAGCTCACCCGGCCCACCCATCAGAAAATTGACGGGTTTGGGCGCCACCGCCTGCACGACGGCGGCGATCTCATCGCGGGTGCTGATGCCGGGCGCGTAGAGACATTCGGCGCCGGCAGCCGCGTAGGCCTTGAGGCGGCGGATGGTCTCGTCGAGATCGGGCAGGCCGCGAATAAAGCCTTCGCTGCGCCCGGTCAGCAACACATCGCCGCCGGCCTTGTCGATCGCCGCGCGCGCCGCGCGCA
>DATFXD010000154.1:0-2576 GCA_035258605.1 Hyphomicrobiaceae bacterium
CGACAAGTTCGCGCCCGCTGACAAGTGGCAGAAGGGTGCTGGGCCTTGTTCGTTCGAAGAAGCACGCGCGCGGCTACGCGACCCCAACCATCCTTGGTATAGGCGCGGACCGCTCTATCGCGCCGACACCCACACCGCCCTAAATGCGCTGATCCAAGGATCCGCAGCACGTCACACCAAGCTGTGGATGCGCGCGGTTTGGCGCGAAGGGATCGTGCCGCTCTTGCAGATGCACGACGCACTGGAGTGCTCGGTCAGCTCGCGCGAACAGGCCGAGCTGGTCGCTCGGCGGGGCGAAGAGGCGGTGCAACTCGACGTCCCAATGCGGGTCGATCTCAAGTTCGGTCGCAGTTGGGGTGACGCCAAGCATGCATGGGAGGAGCTCACATGATGATTGAGCTCACCAAGCTCACCAAGCATAGCGGGCCGCTCACCAAGAAAATCTCCCTGTCTCCCGACGGCACACTGGTGAAAGACGGCTCGGCCTGCATGATGGCACACGGCACCGCCGAGCGCGTCAGAGTCGCCGGCGTCGCTGAGCTCGGCGCGCTGATCGACGGCCTGACGCCGTCACAGGCGCTCGCACTCGGCGCCCTGCGCCCCGACCTGCCGGACAAGGTCGAGGTCACAACAAAGAAGAAACTGCTCAATGGCATGGCGCGGCCGGACATCATCGCCCGCACTGGCGCCAATATCGTCTACAACGGACCGGCGTATGCGCTGCTGGATTTTGACGGTAAAGGCATGCCGGCCGCGGTTAAGGCCGAACTCAAGCGTGCCGGCAATTTCTGGAATGCCCTGCTGGCGGTGTTGCCAGCCCTGGGCAAAGCGGCCCGCCTGGTGCGGCTTTCCACCAGTGCCGGATTGACGCGTGCCGATACCGGCAAACCCTTGCCGGGATCGGATGGGGCTCACGTCTACGTGGCGACGAAGGACGGTGGTGACGTCGAGCGGTTCCTTCGTGCGCTGCACGAACGCTGCTGGTCGGCCGGGCTTGGATGGATGATGGTCGGCACCAGCGGCGCCCTGCTGGAACGCTCGATCGTCGACCGGATGGTAGGCGGGCCGGAGCGCCTCGTGTTCGAGGGCGGGCCAGTCCTGGTGCCGCCGCTGCAGCAAGACAAGGAAAGCCGCCGTCCGATCGCCGTCGATGGGGCGGCGCTCGACACGGCGGTGGTGTGCCCACCGCTATCGCCTGTCGAGCAGGCGCGGCTCAATGAACTCAAAGCCAGAGAGCGCGAGCGGCTTGCGCCAGAAATGGCGAAGGCGCGGGAGGCGTTCCTCAAGGCGCAGGCCAAGAAGCTCGTCGCGCGCACCGGCATGGCGGAGGCGGCTGCCAGGCAGGTGATTGCCCGGCAGTGCGAGGGCGTGCTGCGGCCGGATATCGTGCTGCCGTTTGACGACCCGGAGCTCAACGGCCGCACCGTCGGCGACGTGCTTGCCAACCCGGAGCTCTACGAGGGCGAGACGCTGGCCGACCCGCTCGAGGGCGTGGATTACGGGACCTGCAAGGCGCTGATCATGCGCCGTACCGACGGCACGCCGTGGATCCACTCGTTTGCCCACGGCCGCACCTTCTACGAGCTCAAGCACGACGCCGCCGGCGTGCGCAAGGCGATGGAGAATGCGGCGAAGGATGACGTCGTCAGGACCTTCGCCCGGCTCGTCGTAACTGCTGACCTCGACGAGGTCGAGCTGGCGGAACTGCGGCATTTGGCAAAAGAAACTTTCGGGGGTCGGCCTAGGGGTAATCGACACCGTGCTCCATTCAGCGCGGCAGCAACAGGCCAAGCAGAAAGCCAAGGCCGCGCGCGCCCGTCAGACCGCCCGCCGGCAGGACCCGCGGCCGGCGATCCCCGCGCCATTCCCCGACGAGCCGTTTTTGCCGGTGATGGAGACGCTGAACGAGGTCATCGGCAAGGTGATTGCCGCCCGTCCGCCGTCACGCGACATCGATGATGACGCGATGCGGGTACGCAAGCTTCCCGTTCCCAACACGCACGCTTTCAGCTCGTCGGAAGTGAATGTGGAACCAGAGGAGAAGACAGATGACTAGTTTGCCGCCGCCCGAACAGTGGGTGCTTTGCAAAATGAGCGAAATGGAAGTTGCCGAGATGATCGAGAAGTACATCGATTTCTTCAGAGAAGACGAGTATGGCATCCGCCGTTCGGTGCATCTCCCGACACAATTTGTGCGGCATTTCATGAAGCGGGACGACGGCGTCCTGCCGACAGTGGTTGCGATCGCGACGGCGCCCATCGTCCTGGCGGACGGGGTGTTGCTGGCGCCAGACGGCCTCGATCGCGAGCGCGGCATCCAGTTCATCATCCAGGATGAGCTGCGGGCGGTTATCCCGCAACGCGAAGACTGCACCCTGGAGCGCGTGAAGGCCGCGATGGAGTTCCTATGCGCCGAATGGCTGGTCGACGTCGCCACCGACCATGTCGGCAAGGCGACGATCATTGCCACGGCACTCACCCTGATCGAACGGTCGCTGCTCGATCAGCGGCCGGCATTCTTTGTCACCGCCGGTCGGCGCGGTAACGGTAAGACCACGACGCTCATCATGTTGATC
>DATFXD010000155.1:0-15009 GCA_035258605.1 Hyphomicrobiaceae bacterium
TTCTTGAACAGGAGTTCGTAGTAGCGCCCGCCCGCGTGATGGCGCGCCGTGCGCTGCTTGCGCTTGAGGGCGAAGCCCTGTCCATGCATGAAGGCAACGATATCTGCGGCGAGGGCGCCATCGCGGTAGGCTTCGAAGTCGGCGGCTTCCACTTGCACGTAGCGAAATTGGCCGAGGATCGGGGTCGCACCCTTGAGGACGGACAATTCCGAGCCCTGGGTGTCGAGGATCAAGGCGTCCAATCCGGAAAGCTCGATATCAGCGGCCTGCAACGCCGAGGGCAAGGTCGAGGACCGCATCGCAATGGCGTCGACGTAGGCGACTTCTGGCCAGATGTCTCGATGCAGGTGCAGGTCAAAAACCGATGATGAGGCACCCTCATTGTTCGCAATATGGAGCACATGCTCGGCGCCATCACGCTCCATGATCAGCGCATTGATCGCCCGTTGCGTCGGGTAGTGCCGAATATTGTCGCACAATTTGGCGAACACGCTGGGGATGGGCTCGATCCAAACGACGGCCAGGCCATGTGCCGCGTAGAGATCACGCTCCTGGCCGGCGTTGGCCCCGACGTGAATGACGCCGCTGCACGAGGACAGGTAAGCGTTGGCCATGAAGCTGCGAGCTTGGTTGACGGCCCTTTTTAAGGGACGCAGAAGCCGACGCGCAGTTCTGATCATGGCGGCCTTCCCCATTCGGGCGTGTTTCGGCCCGCCGTTCGGCCAGGCTCCGATTTCTCGGCCAACATAGCACAGCGCGAAAAGCCTCCTTGCGGAACGCTGCCCGGGCGCAACACTTTTTCCCAATCGGCGGCAGGCGCCGTAGGCTGACGGTCTGAGCCGAGCCAGGTAGCAATGGCGGGGCGCGGCGTTGAGCTCCGACCTCGAGCGGAGCCGCGATGGCTTTTTCCTGACTGTTTTGGCCATGCCTAGTGGATTGCGCGGATTGCCGAGCGCTATGTTCTCGGCCATCGTCGAGGCGCCAATAGCGGCGCGATCGGAGACGGGTGGATGGCCGACCGGAGAGCTCAAGCCGCGCGACGTCGCCAAGCCGGGGCGGCGCCGTCGGGCCGCCGACCGGCACAACGTCGGCCGGCAGGCGGTGCGGTGTTGCTTGCGCGCCCATGGTGTGACCTTGAACCCGTCCCGATTGTGCGGCGTTGTTATGTCTGGCCTCGGTGTCACGTCCCTGCGCGCTGGCAAGGGGCAACGCCAGGCGAGGCTCGGGGCTTGGTGCAGGGTATGGGAGCGTAATGTCGGTCGACCACAGAACCTTGAGGGTGTTCGGCATTGCCTTTGCGCTCCTCATTGCCTCATTGCTGTCTGAGCCGGTCGCGGCCGAGCCGCAGACCGCGGCGGGCACCGAGCCGGCGAAGGCCGCGGCTGCGCAGGGCAAGTCCGCGCGTCCCGCGGCCACCGACATCTGCCGGGTGGTCGGCCAGGCCGCGGCCGACAATGGCCTGCCCCTCGACTTCTTTACCCGCCTCATCTGGCAGGAAAGCCGGTTCAAACCTGATGCCATCAGTCCAAAGGGTGCGCAGGGGATCGCGCAATTCATGCCCGCAACCGCATCGGGCCGTGGGCTGGTCAATCCGTTCGAGCCGGTCGATGCCATTCGCGAAGCGGCAAGCTATTTGCGCGAATTGCGCAAGACGTTTCGCGACAGCCTGGGGTTGGCGGCGGCCGCCTACAACGCCGGCCCAGGCCGGGTAGAAGCTTGGCTCGCTGGCCGTGGCCGCCTGCCCAATGAAACCCGTGCCTACGTGCGCGCCGTCACGGGGCACGACGCCGAAGCGTGGGCCTCCGAAACGCCGCCGCCGTGGGAGCCGGCAGCGATTCCCTCCGGCGCCAGCTGCATTGAAATTGCTAAGCTGATCACCGCCGCGCCACGGCAGCGGCGAGCCTTGACCCAAAGCCCGGCCTGGGCGCCCTGGGGCGTGCAGCTCGCCGGGAACTGGTCGGAAGGCGGGGTGCTTGCCAGCTACGAGCGGCTACGCCGCGCCTACGCGCCCGTGCTGCGCGATCGACTGCCGCTCATCGTACAGGCCAAGCTGCCGGGCAGGCGCGGCGCGGCCAAGTACATCGTGCGGGTATCGGAGGCGACGCGCACCAAGGCCGACGCGCTATGCGCGCAATTGCGTGCCGCGGGCGGGGCCTGCATCGTCTTGCGCAATCCACCGGCCAAGGTCGCAGGTTAGCGCGGCCGCGTGGGTGCGACCCCAGCCCCGGCGCGGGTCGCCTCGAGGCGCGTGATCATCTGCACTATGGTTGGCATCACGCGCTTTGATTTGACCCACGCCCCGCCATCGGCATGGCACGACCTGCCAGCACACGCGGAATGTGTGCTTCGGCCAGCCACAAGGTTTGGCGCTTTGTCGACCGGCGCCGGAGGCCAACAAATGCTGCCCTCGAGCAAGCGTTCGCGGCGGAGCGTGAGGGTCAGCGCCTTCGAGCACCGCAATGAGCTTGATCGGCTCGGGGCCGCACGCGGCCCACGAGCCTCGGGCGGTCAGGAAGCGTTGCGCTTTTCCAGCTCCTCGCGCAGCTTCTGTTCGCGCTGCCTCAGCTCCGGCGTGAACGCCTCACCGAAATCATCGGCTGTGAACACCTGGCGAATTTCGATCTCGCAGTCGTCCTCATGCGGGTTGGGGCAGCGCTTCACCCACTCGATCGCCTCGGCAAGGGAGGCGACCTCCCACAGCCAGAAGCCGGCAATCAGCTCCTTGGTCTCGGTGAACGGGCCGTCGGTGACGATGCGCTTCTTGCCGGAAAACGCTACCCGCGCGCCCTTTGAGGTTGGATGCAAGCCTTCGCCTGCCAACATCACGCCGGCTTTCACCAACTCCTCGTTGAAGCTGCCCATCTGGCTCAACAGCTCTTGGCTGGGCATCTTGCCGGCCTCTGAGTCTTGGCTGGCCTTGACCAGGATCATGAACTTCATGGCGTGCTTCCTTTCTTGCTTGGCTGCGGACCGTTCACCAGCAAGGACGATGCCGGTGGGTCGATGCCGACAACCTGCCGGCGCGCTCCGTTACAGCGCCACCAACTCTTCAAACCCGCCCCAGAACATGCGCTTGGTGTCAAACGGCATTGACTTGGGATCGACACCGCCAATACGCGGGTCCTGCATCACCGCCCGATTGATGCGGTCGCGTTCGGCGCGCGAGGCGTACACGATCCAGGCAAAAATCACCGTCTCATCCGGTTCGAGCTTCACGGCCTGCGGAAACGAGGTCAGCTTGCCGGTCGGCACGTCGTCTCCGACGCACTCGATATATTGTAGCGCACCCAATTCACGCCAGACCTGACCGGCCCGTTCCGAGAACTGTCTGTACTCCTCCAGTTTGTCCTTGCGGACGGGAACAACAAATCCGTCGATATACTTGCCCATGCGCCAACTCCTCTGTTGCTGCTGGTGCTGCGGTCGACGTACAGCCAACTACGATGGCAGGCTAGCAGCCGCTGTTGTTGGCCGCGCCGTGGCAACCAGCTGCGGCCGCCTCGCCGTATTCATCGTGCCGCTTGACCCAGTCCATGATTTCCTTTTCGTTGCGGCCTTTCGGCGTGATGTCCAAATACATAAAGGCGCCGATCACCTCTTCGTTGCCGCGGGCGTAGCTGGAATAGGTGTGGTAGAGCCCGTCGGCGGTCTTGGCGAATACGCTGAGACCAGGCAGCTCGTCGAAGCCCTCGACCATGTCGTAGTTGTAATAGACCTTGCCCTTGGCCAGCTGCTCCTTGCTGAACGAGACGTGGAAATCGAAGTTGAAGTCGTTGCCGTACGAGGACACCCACTTCGCCGTCCAGCCCATGCGCTTGCGGTAGGCCTCGAGCTTCTCGATCGGCGCCCGCGACACGCGCACGTAGGCGACATCGTGATGCTCAAGATGCACGATGGCGCCTTCGGCGTGATCGGCTTCCAGCGAGCAGCTGGCACAGCCCTGGTCGAGATCCCATCGCCACATGAAGTGGTGAATGATGAGCTGGCTGTTGCGACCGAACAATTGCGCCAAGGTGCATTTGCCTTCGCTGCTATCGAACACGTATTCCTTGTCGATTTTTACCCAGGGCAGGGCGCGGCGTTCGGCGGCAACCAGATCACGCAAGCGGGTCAGTGCCTTTTCGTTCTTCAGGTGCGCCTTGCGCGCCGCCAGCCACTGCTCGCGACAAACGACAGGTGGTTGCATGGCTTCACTCCACTGCTTGTCAGATCCGCTCACTCGCTGGGCTGGCCCATGGACCACAGCACGCCAAAGGGATCCTTGAGCTGGCCGTAGCGATCACCCCAGAACATCTTTTGCAGCGGCAGCACGACCTCGGCGCCGGCGTCGACCGCGCGCTGCCACCAGCTGTCCACGTCATCGACCTTGAGGTGCAAGGTGTAGCCCTGAGCCGGCTTGTGCGGATGCCCGTGCTCAGGGTAGGCGTCGCTCAGCATCAGCGAGCCGCCGTTGATGTAAAGATGGATATGCATGGTACGGCCTTTGTCATCGTTGGGATGACGAAAGACCTCGCGGGCGCCGAAGGCTCGGCCATAGAATTCGGCCGCCTTGCTGGCACCATCAAGCAATAGGTAGGGCACGATGCCACCGAGAACGTCGGGTTGCTTTGCCGGCTGGGATTTGCTGGTCGCCATGGGTTCATCTCCACGTTCAAAAAAAGCCGAATGCCAAAGAGGCTCACAGCGCTAGGACGCGGGAGCCGGGCCGGGCCCGACAACGGCGCTCAGATATTTTATGGCGCCTCGGGCGACCTGCCCGCCAAACCAGCATTTTTCTGCGGTGCGGCCGCGCTCAGGCGATCGAGTTGTTGGCGAATATGCGCGGCCTCGGCAGGAGTGTTGGCAAGCGCAATGGCCCGGTTGAAGGCAATGCGGGCTTCCTCGGTGCGGTCGAGCTGCAGCAGGAAGGCGCCGCGGGCGCCGTGGAAGTAAAAATAGCCGTCGAGCTTGCCGGCCAGCGGCTCGATCATCGCCAGCGCCGCCGCCGCCCCCCGCACCTTGGCGGCGGCAACCGCCCGGTTGAGGGTGACCACGGGCGAAGGCTGCATGCGCTCCAAGGCGCCATACAGCAGATCGATCTCTCCCCAGTCGGTGTCTTGTGGTCGCTGCGCACGCGCATGCAGCGCCGCAATCGCCGCCTGCACCTGATAGGGGCCGGGACGTTTGTGACGCAGGGCCTTGTCGATCAGGGCCAGTGCCTCGGCGATGAGCTTTTGGTCCCACAGTCGGCGGTCCTGGTCCTCGAGCAGGATGACGCTGCCATCACCATCGAAGCGGGCGCGGGCGCGGGCATGCTGCAGCAGCAGCAAGGCGGTGAGCGCCATGATCTCGGGCTCGGTTGGGAACAGGCGCAGCAGCAGGCGGCAGAGCCGTATTGCCTCGTCGCATAGCGCGGCGCGGCTGCCCTGTTCGGCGATGCCGGCGGTGTAGCCTTCGTTGAACAGCAGATAGAGCATCGCCGCCACGCCCGCCAAGCGTTCGCTGCGATCGACGGCGCTCGGTGTTTCGAACGGCACGTTGGCCTTGGCGACGCGCGCCTTGGCCCGGGTAATGCGCTGCTCCATGGCATCGTCGCTGACCAGGAAGGCGCGCGCGATCTGGCGCGTGGAAAGCCCCGAGACGATACGCAACGCCAAGGCGATCTGCTGCGTCGCCGGCAGATCGGGATGGCAGCACACAAACAGCAGCCGCAAGATGTCGTCGCGGTAGTCGGCTTCGTCGATGCGCGCCACCGTATTGGTCTCGGCGTCGGAGAGGTCGGAAATCAACTCCTCCTGCGGAAGCGGCTGTTCCCGACTGCGCCGGCGCACGGTGTCGATCGCCGCATTCTTGCCAACCATGATCAACCAGGCGGCGGCGTCGCGCGGGGGCCCGTTTTTCGGCCATGCCTTGAGCGCCCGCAGGCACGCTTCCTGAAAGGCTTCCTCGGCCATGTCGAGATCGCGAAAATAGCGCAGCAGCGCCGCTACCGCCTGGGCGCGGGCCGAAGTCAGCACGGCGTCGATCCAGGACACGTCGGTCACGCGCGGGCGCTCCCGGGATTGAAGACACCGATCGGTCGGATCTCGTAGGCGCCGCCCGGATTGGCGGCACCGAGCTCGCGCGCGATCTCGAGCACCTCCTCCAGCGACCCGCAATCGACCACGTAGAAGCCCAACAGCTGCTCCTTGGTTTCGGCAAACGGCCCATCGATCACCAGTGGCGGTTCGCGGTCCTTGCGCAGCGTGGTCGCCGCCGTGGTCGGCAACAGGCGAACGACCGGGCCGAGCTTGCCGGCCGTGGCGAGCCGCTGCTGCACCACCGCCAGTTTGGCCATTACGGCCTCGTCTTCGGCTTTGCTCCAGGCACTGACAACGTTTTCGTCGTGATAGCAAAGTATGGCGTATTGCATGGGCGGCCCTCCTGGCTCAGATGCAAGGACGTATGAGAGTGTCTGATCCCGACAGCAAAAATGCGTTTCACCTGGCGATTGTTCGTGCGTCCCGGCGACCGGCCGATGGTTGCCAATCGTCCCGACGGGCCTGCGCGCTCGGCCCTAGCAAGCCTCGGCCCCAGCTGTGCTAGACTGCTACACCGCATTGCGGCCGACGTCATGGCGGGGACGCTTGCGGGCGGACGGGGATTAAGCCTCCAGGTAGGTTAGGGCGCGAAAATGCTCAATTTCTTCCGACGCTTGACCGTGGCCATGGCGCTGGCCTTGGGCTGCCGCGGGCGTCTGCCGGGGCGTGGGCTCGCCCGCCGCCTTGCCACCGCCGCGGTGGCCATGCTTGCCCTGGGCGCGCTGTTGTCAACGCCTGCACCGGCCCAGCACGGCGCGCCCGCTGATCAGCCCCCGGCGGCCAGCGAACGCGTGATCATCACCCCGCCGCCGAAGCAAGCGTCGCGCCTGCGCGCCGCGCTTTCCAAGTTGTTGGGCCAGGACCAGCGGCAGCGGCTCGGGGCCACCAAGTCGGAGGTGTGGACGATATCGGGTTCGCGTCTGGCCCGGCTCAAGGCACGCTTCAAGGAGCTGGGGCTCAAGGTCACGCAATTGCGCGAGGACTGGAACCATATCTTGAAGCGGCAACCGGGGCCGCTGGCGATGACACCGGCGCAAGAAGCGATGATGAAAAAAACTCAAGGCGCGCGCGAAGTGGTCGGCGTCGGCGTCATGAAGGCGGCAGAGGCCGCGCTGGCAGAGTACGCGCTGACGGGTGGCAAGCAGGCGGCCGGCGCCGCCAGCGAGGAAGCGCTCGGTCGGATCGTGATCCCGCTCAACGACACCCAGCACGTCACCGTTGAGCGCAGCAAAACCGTCACCACCGAAAAGGGCACCACCTGGCGCGGCAAGGTGGTCGAGACCGGTGAAAGCGCCATGTTGATGTGGTGGAAGGATGGGCACCTGTCCGGGGTGTTCGGCTACAAGGGCCACATCTACATGATCGTCAACATGGGCGGCGACGTGCACGCCGTTCTCGAAACCGATCCAACCCGGTTGCCGCCGGATCATTCCCCAAGTTCCGACCGGGCCGACGCCCGCGCCGCTGCGGCCGTAATACCCGCCTCGGTGCCGGCGCCGCCGGACATCAAGCCGCTCGATGAGATCGAACGCCAGCGCCTCGAGGCCAAGAAGATCACCATCGACCTGATGCTGCTCTATACCCGCAAGCCGCAGAGCCGCTACATTGGCGATCCGGCCGACCTGCTGCAGCTTGCCGTCGAGCAGGCCAATGAGACCTTCCGCAACAGCGGCATCCCCAACGTCAGCCTGCGGCTCGTGCATACCCAGTTCGTCGATTATGACGAGACCGGAGCCGAGCATTTCGATCACCTCTACAACCTGGTCGACGGCAAGGTGGCCTTCAAGGATATTCGGCGGCTGCGCGACGAGAAGCGGGCCGATATCGTTGGCCTGATCGTCGACGACCCGTCCGGGTGCGGCCTCTCGACCCGCGTTGGCGCCGACGCGGATGAGGCGTTCTTCGTCGTGCATCACTCGTGCGCCGCGATCACGATTTCGATCGCGCATGAGATCGGCCACATCCTGGGCGCGCGCCATGACCGGCTGATCGACGGCAATGACACGCCCTTTGCCTATGGTCACGGCTACGTCAACGGCCGCAAGTGGCGCGACATCATGAGCTATCAAAAGGGCTGTGATGGTTGTCCACGACTGCCGTTCTGGTCGAACCCGCGCATGCTCTATCAAGGCGAGCCCACCGGCACCTTGGCCAACGACAATGCCCGCGTCATCCTTGAGCAGGCCGAGCGCGTCGCCAGCTTCAGGTAAGGAGCACTACTCGAGCTTGGTGCCGAACAGCCGCTCGGCGTTGCCGTGCGCAATGCGCCTTGCCTGCGCCTGAGGCAGCTGTGCCAGCCACTGACGATAGCCGTTGATGATGCCGTCGTAGTCCGACCAGCGCTCGTCGGTCCAGGTGTCCGAGCCGACCAGGAAGCGATCGGAATGTGTGGCGAAGAGGTCGCGCCATTCCGCCGACAGGCGGCCGTCAGCCTCGGTGATGCCGCTACGGTAGGACAGCTCCGCCATCAGCGCCGGGTGTGCGTCCAACAGGGCGCGCACCCGCGCTACCGGCGTCGAGAAGCCGGTATGGGCCCAAATGATCTTGGCCTGCGGGTTGTGGCCAATGAGGATGGCGAGCGCCGCCGCGTCGCAGTGGGCGAGGAGATAGAGGTCGTGGGCAGCGGCAAAATCGACCGCCTTCTTGACCAGCGGCCGGGCCGCCGCCTCGCCATAGATGTGGAATTCGCCGATGCCGCGGAAGTAGCCCAGCCGATACTCGCTCTCAATCAGCGCGTAGATGCTGGGATCGGTCGACCAATCGGAAACGTCGGCCCGCGTGCGGTAGGGGCGAATGAAGGCTACCACGGCCAACCCGGGTGCCTGGGTCGCCACCAGTTGGTGTGTGCCGGTGTTGGGACGGCTGTTGGCCAGGATGCCGGCGACACCGTTGCGGCGCAAGATCTGCAGCACCTGTTCGAGGCCGTAGGCGGGGTTGGGCTCCTGATTGTAGTGCAGATGCGCATCGAAAATTTTGAGTTGGCTCTCGGCCAGGGCCGGCGCCGCGAGCCCCGCCAGGCAGGCGGCGAACAGAACGACAAGGCTTGGCGTCTTCGGCATCGACGGCTCTCCTGTGGCAGCACACCATGCTAGCCTATTTCCGGCGAACCACGCAGCCGGCGCCGGCCCAGTAGCGCCGGCGCCAATAACCTGCAAAACTCGGGGGGCATAGCCGCCTGGAAACGCCCCCGAGCCCGCCGCTAGTGAGATTGCGCGATGCCCCATCTGATGACCGACGACAACGTTCGGCTCTACTACCAGGAGGTCGGCAGCGGCACCCCGATTGTGTTCGTGCACGAGTTTGCCGGCGACTATCGCAGCTGGGAGCCGCAGCTGCGCTATTTCGCGCGCCGCTATCGCTGCATCGCTTTTAATGCCCGCGGTTACCCGCCGTCCGAGGTGCCGGCGGCGAGCTCGAGCTATTCCCAGTCGCGCGCCGCGGCCGACATTCGCTGTGTGCTTGATCAGCTCGGCATCGACCAGGCACACATCGTCGGCCTGTCGATGGGCGGGCTTGCCGTTTTGCATTTCGGCTTGACCTATCCGGATCGGGCGCGCTCGCTGCTGGTGGCCGGTGCCGGCTACGGCTCGGAAGCCGGCGAACGCGACAAGTTTCGCGGCGAGGCGGAGACCATTGCCGCCAGGCTGGAACGCGAGGGGATGGCAAAATTCGCCGAGGCCTACGCTCATGGACCGACGCGCGTGCAGTTCGAAGGCAAGGACCCGCGCGGGTTCGCCGAATTCAAGGTCATGCTGGCCGAGCATTCGGCCGAAGGCGCCATCGGCACGCAACTCGGCGTCCAGCGCCAGCGGCCCTCGCTGTTTGAGCTCGAGGACAAACTCAAGGCGATGACCGTGCCGATGCTGGTGGTGACCGGGGATGAGGACTGGCCGTGCCTTGTGCCCAACATCTTCTTGAAGCGCACCTGCGCTAGCGCCGCACTGCTGGTGATGCCCAACAGCGGGCACGCCGTCAACCTCGAGGAGCCGGCCGCGTTCAACGCCGCGCTCGCCGACTTTTTGTCTCAGGTCGATGCCGGCCGCTGGCCGGTGCGCGATCCCCGCGCGATCAGCCACAGCATAACGGGAATGACGAAGGAGCACTGATGCACGACAGGCCAAGCTCCGCGCGCCAAGTGGTGGGCCCCGCCTCCGATCCGCTGGCGCGCGTCGCCGCCATTGCCGAGGTCCTGACCCAGGCGGCGGCTGACAACAACGAGAGGCTCGGCCGGCTGACGCCGCCGCTGGTCGACAAACTCAACCAGCAGCGGCTGTTTCGGCTGCTATTGCCCGCCGCTTACGGCGGCGACGAGGTTGATCTCGTCACCTGGTTTCGCAGCATGGAGGCGATCGCCAAGCTCGATGCCAGCACCGCCTGGTGCATGGGGCAGATCAACGGCTGTGCTGCCTCCTCCGCCGCCCTGGCGCCAGAGGTCGCGCGCACGATCTGGGGCGAGGACCCGCGCGCCGCCTTGAGCTGGGGGCCACCAATCAATGCCCGCGCCGAAGAGACCGAGGCGGGTCATCGCCTGTCCGGCGAATGGGGGATGGCCAGCGGCAGCCGGCACGCAACCTGGCTGGGCTTGATGGCACCGGTGTTCGATCGTGCCGACAAGCCGGTTCCGCTGCCGCAGGGTGTCAGCGCGCGCATCTTCTTTGTACCGGCCGACGCCGTCGAGTGGATCGACAATTGGGATGTGATCGGGCTCAATGCCACCTGCAGCGGCGGTTATCGACTGCAAGCCCACCTGGTGCCGCACGGCTATTCATTCAGCCGCGAGCATTTGCCCGATGTGCGCCTGCCGGGTCCGCTGTTCAAATTCCCGCTGAACAGTCTATTTGCCACCGGATTTTCCGCGGTCACCTTGGGCATCGCCCGCTCCATGCTCGACGGTGTGCTCGACCTTGCCAAGACCAAGACACCGCGGCTTGCCAAACACTCCTTGCGCGACAACCATCACGTGCAGTTCCAGCTCGGTGAGGCGGAAGCCCGCTGGCGCTCGGCGCGCAGCTTCGTCGAGACCACCGTCGGCCGGGTGTGGCAGGAGGTCGCCGCTTCCGGCAAGCTCACCATCGAGCGACGGCTCGACATCCGCATGGCCACCACGTTTGCCATTCATGAGGCCAACGCCGTTGCCGACGTCGCCTGGCAGATCGCCGGCGCCACCGCCATCTTCGCGTCCAGTCCGTTCGAGCGGCGGCTGCGCGACATCAAGACCGTGACCCAGCAGGTGCAGGGACGCCCGTCGCATCTGCAGGATGTCGGCGCCTATCTGCTGGGCCTTGACCCCAATTTGTCGTTTGCCTGAAGCCGCCGGCCGACCTCGCTCAGGCGCTGCTGCGGGCAACCGCGCGCCGCGCCATGACGCCAACCAGGTGGGCGCGGTACTGGGCGTCGGCGTGGATGTCGCTCATCATCGCACCGGGGTCGCCCGCCAATCCGGCCAGTGATTGCGCCGACCAGCCCTTGGCTAGGGCGGCTTCCATGGCGCTTGCCCGATAGACGCCCGCCGACGAGGCCCCGGTCACTGCCACCCGCACGCCCGCCGCCGTGTCGGCCACCCCGACACCGACCAGGGCGTAGCGTGAGGCCGGATTGGCGAACTTGGCGTACGCAAACTTGGCCGGCACCGGGAAAGAGAGGCGGGTGATGATCTCATCGTCGGCCAGCGCCGTGGCGAACAGGCCCTTGAAGAAGTCGTCGGCTTTGATCGTGCGTTTGTTGGTGGTGATGGTGGCGTTGAGCGCCAGGACTGCGGCCGGATAATCGGCAGCCGGATCGTTGTTGGCCACCGATCCGCCGATGGTGCCGCGATGGCGCACGTGCTGGTCGCCGATGTGCGCCGCCAGCTCGGCCAGGCCCGCAATCGCGCTCTTCACCTGCGGCGAGCTCGCCACGGCGTCGTGCGTCTCCATGGCGCCGATCACCAGATCGTTGCCGGTTCGCTCGATGCCGCGCAATTCGGCGACGCGGCCAAGGTCGATGATGGTCTTCGGCCCGGCCAGCCGCAGCTTCATGGTCGGCAGCAGGGTGTGACCGCCGGCCAGCAATTTGCTTTCCGGCGCGCCGGCCAATAGTCGGGCCGCCTCGGCGACGGAGTTGGGGCGATGATAGTCGAAGGCGTACATGGCTTTGTCCTCCGTCTCACCTATTCGGCGGCGAGCTTTTGCGGCGCGGCGTTGGCCGCCCGCCAGACCGCCTGCGGCGTGGCCGGCATGGCGACATTCTCGTGGCCCAACGCATCGGTGATGGCGTTAATGACCGCCGCTGGAGCGGCAATGGCACCGGCTTCGCCGCAGCCTTTGACCCCCAGCGGGTTCGACGGGCACGGCGTATTGGTCATCGCCACCTTGAAGGAGGGTACGTCACCGGCGCGCGGCATGGTGTAGTCCATGAAGCTGGCGGTTACGAGCTGACCCTCTTGGTTGTAGACCGCGCCTTCCAACATGGCCTGTCCTACCCCTTGCACGATGCCGCCGTGCACCTGTCCTTCGACGATCATCGGATTGACCAGCGTGCCGAAGTCATCGACCGCGGTCCAGCGATCGATGCGGGTGGCACCCGTTGCCGGATCGATCTCGAGTTCGCACACGTGCACGCCGGAAGGGAAGGTGAAATTGGTGGGATCGAAGAAGGCACCTTCCTTGAGCCCGGGCTCGAGCTGCGCGCCGGTAAACTTATGAGCGATGTAGGCCTGCAGCGCCACTTCGGGGAAGGTGAGGGTTTTGTTGGTGGCCTTGCTCGAAAAGATGCCGTCGTTGAAGTCGATGCTGTCCTCCGGCACCTCCAGCACAAATCCCGCGACTTTCTTGGCCTTGACGATCACCTTGTCGATTGCCCTGTAGATCGCCGACATGCCGACCGCACCCGAGCGCGAGCCATAGGTGCCCATGCCGAACTGCACCTTGTCGGTGTCGCCGTGCACCACCGTGATCTGTTCGATCGGGATGCCAAGACGCTGCGACACCAGTTGCGCAAAGGTCGTCTCATGGCCCTGGCCATGGCTGTGTGAACCCGTCAGCACCTCCACCGAACCGGTGGGATTGACACGCACTTCCGCCGATTCCCATAAGCCGACCCCGGCGCCGAGCGACCCGACGGCCTGGCTCGGTGCGATGCCGCACGCCTCGATGTAGGCGGAGAAGCCGACGCCGCGCTTGAGCCCCTTGCTGGCACTTTCGGCCTTGCGCGCGCCGAGCCCCTTGTAGTCGGCGAGTTCGAGCGCCTTGTTGAGGCAGGCTTCATAGTCGCCGGCGTCGTAGGTCATAATGACCGGCGTTTGATGTGGGAACGATTGGATGAAGTTCTGCCGCCGAAATTCGGCCGGGTCCTTGCCGAGCTGCCGGGCCGCCACCTCGACCAGGCGTTCCACCACGAAGGTCGCCTCGGGGCGTCCGGCACCGCGATAAGCATCGACCGGGGCCGTATTGGTATAGACGCCGTCGACCTCGCAGTAGATGGCCGGGATATCGTATTGCCCCGACAGCAGGGGGGCATAGAGATAGGTCGGCACCGACGAGGCAAAGGTTGACAGATAGCCACCAAGATTGGCCTTGGTCTTGGCCCGCAGCGCGATGATCTTGCCGCCGGCATCGACCGCGAGTTCCGCCGTGGTCACGTGATCGCGGCCATGCGCATCGGCGAGGAAGGCCTCGCTGCGTTCGCCGGTCCACTTCACTGGCCGGCCGATCTTGCGCGCCGCCCACAGGCAAACCGTCTCTTCCGCGTAAATGAAGATCTTGGAACCGAAGCCACCGCCGACGTCCGGCGCAATCACCCGCAACTTGTGCTCGGGGGCCAGACCAATAAAGGCGGCCAGCACCAGGCGTGTCACATGCGGGTTCTGACTGGTGGTATAAAGGGTGAGGCTTTCATTGCCCGCATCCCAATCGCCGATCGCCGCGCGCGGCTCGATGGCGTTGGGAATGAGCCGGTTGTTGACGAGGTCGAGCTTGGTGACGTGCTTGGCGCCGGCAAAGGCGGCATCGACGGCGGCCTTGTCGCCGAGATGCCACTGATAGACGGTGTTGTTGGGAGCTTCGGCGTGGATTTGCGGCTGCCCAGCGTTCTGGGCGCTGCTCAGCGCGGTGACCGCGGGCAGCGGTGCATACTCGACGGTCACCTTCTCGGCCGCGTCCTTGGCTTGCGCCAAGGTGTCGGCGATCACCACCGCCACATGGTCACCGACGTAGCGCACCTTACCCTGAGCCAGCGCCGGGTGGGCGCCGGCCTTCATCGGCGATCCGTCCTTGGAATGGATCATCCAACCGCAGATGAGATTGCCAACCTTGTCCGCCGCCAGGTCGGCGCCGGTGAACACGCCGAGACACCCCGGCGACGTGCGCGCGGCGCTGGCGTCGATCGCCGTGATGGTGGCATGTGCGTGGGGCGAGCGCACGAACACCGCGTAGGCCTGGCCCGGGCGATTGATGTCGTCGGTGTATTGACCCTTGCCGGTGATGAACCGCTGATCTTCCTTGCGCTTGACGGGCGCTCCGATGCCGGTGGCAGTCATCGCATTCTCCCTGAGCGTCGGCGCCGCCCCAGTTAGGCCGGCGGCGTTGCGAGCAATGTTTGGCGTTATTCGGCGGCGTGGCGCTTGGCGGCACCGGCGGCGGCCATGCCCGCGGCACCGGACAAGACGGCGGCGACGATGTTGTGATAGCCCGTACAGCGGCAGATATTGCCTTCGAGGTCGGCGCGCACCACCGCTTCGCTGACCCCGCTGCCGCGCCGGGCCACGATGTCGACCGCGGCCATGATCATGCCCGGCGTGCAGAAGCCGCATTGCAGGCCGTGATGCTCGCGGAACGCCTCCTGCATCGGATGGAGCGGGCCGTTGGGATCGGCAAGACCTTCGATGGTGGTGACGTTTGCGCCCTCGACCTGCCACACGAAGACCGTGCAGGCTTTGACCGCGTTGCCGTCCACGTGCACCACGCAGGCACCG
>DATFXD010000156.1:0-52329 GCA_035258605.1 Hyphomicrobiaceae bacterium
GGGGTCAAAATCGACGGGCGGTAACCAGTCGATGGAAGAATTGCTCCGAAAGCTGCCGTCAATCCAACGCCTTACTTAGCGCAGGCACATGCTGATCTGTCTCTCAACCAAGGAGACAGACCATGCAAGACCATCAATCGCCCGTTGCCGACAAGCCAGCACCTCGCAGACCTTGGAACAAGGGCAAGCTCGTTGGCGCTAAGCCGCCGTTGCGGCCGAGCCACGTCAGTTCGTGGAGAGGGTTGTCTAAGTAAGCGCCCTGAAAAACCGCGCCCTGGCGAACCGTGCCCCGGTTTTTTGACAGTGGCTCGGCCTGCCACAGCACCGGCGGTAGGGCGTGGTAGCTAATGCCCCTGACCTGGCCGTTTGCCGCCCGCATTTCGCACTTGGCGAGCAGACCGAGCCCCATTAGGGCCTTGATGACCTTGGTGGCGGTCGGCCGCGACCAGCCGAAGCGCTCGGCTAGTTCGGCCGCATAGGTCCCCGGCCCCCTGCCGGTGCCGGCGCGCAGGTAGAGATATGCGGCCATTTCGTGGACCGACAGGGTGGCATCGAACCACTTGCGATAGACCATGCGCCCAGCCTTGCCGCTGGCACCGCATGGCGGCAGGGTCAGCTTCTCGATGGCCCTGTCGAAGGTCTTGCCGACGGCCCGCCGTGGCTGCCATCGTTCTAGGTAGCCGCAGTCAACGCTCTCGGCGGTTGCGCGCTCAATTACGTCGCGGCCGAAACCGGCCCCGCACACGATAGGCTTGCGAAGCAGCGCGGTGGCGTTGAGCGCATACGTGCCGGCAAACGTTGCCCGATAGGCAGTACGCACGAGACCGGCATCGCTTAGCCGTTTGTCGCGGGCGACCTCATTGGGCAGCCGTGCCCAGGCAGCTTTCGGTTGAGGGCGCGGGGTGGTCCCAGCTTTGGCCTGCGCCGGCGACATACCCGGCCGGGCCGCGGACCCACTGGGCACGCCGGCAGGTTGGACAATTTTCGAAATTGCCCTTGGGTTACTAAGGGGCCGGGTTTGTGCGGTTGGACTGTCTAAGCCGTTGAGTTTGCAGGAGGTGGGCACGCCTGCCGGGCCCACCACCGACCCGTGGCGCCCCGCCACGCCGCGGACCCTAAGGGGGCCAGAAAATGCGGGACAGAAATCAAGGCTCCCGGGCCCACTCGGTCGCGCCAGCAGCCTCGGAATCGCTGTGCCGGCCGTGCGGCGCTGAACGGGGGCGTCGTGATGGCGTGTCGGCTAGCGTCGCGGCGGGCCAAACACCAACACCGCATTGAGGCCGCCGAACGCAAAGGAGTTCGACATGGCGTAGGTGACCTCTTTGCGGCGCCCGACATTGGGGATGTAATCGAGATCGCACTCGGGGTCGGGTTCGTCGAGACCGGCCGTCGGCGGCACCCAGTTGTCCTGAATTGCCTTGATGCAAGCCACCGCCTCGATGCCGCCGCCAGCCCCCAAGGGGTGGCCGTGCATGGACTTGGTCGAGGACACGGCGAGCTCGTAGGCGTGCTTGCCGAACACGTTCTTGATGGCGTTGGTCTCGTTCTTGTCGTTGATGGTGGTGGCGGTACCGTGGGCGTTGAGGTAGTCGATCTCGCCCGGCCCCAGCTTGGCGTCGGCCAGCGCCAGCCGCATCGCCTCGCTCGGGCCTTCAATGTCGGGGTTGACCATGTCCTTGCTATCGGAGGTCATGCCGAAACCCATCAGCTCCGCCAATGGCTTGGCGCCGCGCCGGCTGGCGTGCTCCTCCCCCTCCAGCACCAGGATGCCGGCCCCCTCTCCCAGCACCGTGCCGTTACGCCGTTTGGCGAACGGAAAGATCCCCTCCGGCGACAGCACGTGCATCGCCTGCCAGGCGCGCATCACGCCGTAATTAATGACCGCCTCGGAGGCGCCGACGATGGCGACGTCGGCCATGCCGTGGCGGATGTAGTCCATACCGATGCCGATGGCGTGCGCGGCCGTGGAGCAGGCGCTGCAGGTGGCAAAGGTCGGCCCCTTGATGCCGTATTCGATGCCGACGTGGGCGGCGGCCGAGGACCCGATGAAGCGCAACAGCGTCAGCGGGTGGGTCGCCTTCTTCTTGAGAATGAACAGGTCCCGGTAGGAGGTCTCCATGGTCTGCAGGCCACCCGCTCCGGAGCCGATGATGCAGGCCACGCGGTAGCCGTCCTTGAAGGGTACCTCCAGGCCGGCCTGCTTGACGGCCTCGTCGGCGGCGGCCGCCGCAAACCACGAGTAGCGGTCGACGTGCAGGATGATCTTGTCGCGCTTGAAGTGCCCGAGGCGGGCCTTGTGGTCGAAATCTTTGATTTGGGCGGCGATCAGGATCTTGAGGTCTTCCATGGGGAAGCCGCCGAGCGCCCCGACACCGACCCGGCCTTCCTGGCAGCCGGCCCAGAAGTCTGCCACCGTCGTGCCAATCGGCGTCACCACGCCCATGCCGGTGACAACGACGCGGCGCGGTACGCCAGATCCTACCATTGATCCTGGTATCCTGTGCTCAAAGCGGGTGGGAGCGGCAAGGAGCCGGCGACATTAAGCCTTGGCGGGGGCGGCCCCGGAGCTCTCGATCAAGCCGCGCACCCGTTCCACCACCGAGCCAACGGTCTTGAAATCCGCCGCTTCCTCATTGGCATTGTAGGGGATTTCAATGCCAAAGGTATCTTCGATATCAAACACGATCATCGCCAGATCGAGCGATTCAATCTTGAGGTCCGTCAGCGCCGTGTTGAGCCCGATGTCATCCCTGGGCTCCTTCATGTGCTTCTTTAGGATATCGACAATCTTACCTGCCACGTCGTCCATTGCGATCTCCCAATCCGTGCCCTGCCAGGCAAGTCGGGACCTTTGTTAGCTGAAACCTGCGACGATCCGGGCACCCCGGATGGTCAATTCGAGCCGTCACATATACGGAAAACCCCGACAAGTCCAGCAGATGGCCCCGCCCATACGCTTGCTTTGTTGTTCCTTCGTTCCAGCGCCCGGTTCCGCGCCAAACAGTTGCGCCCAAACTGGCCATGGCCGCCAAAACGTGGTCAATAGCGATACGGGGGGCGGTCGCGCCAGATCTCCGCCCCGCCACAGATGATGAGCGGTGAGACGCTCTTCAAGCCCTAAAGGATAAGCAAAATGCCGCCAGGCGCAGAGCCAGCGAGAGCCGTTGCCGGCAAGCCGCTCCCCTATCCCTGGCTCGGGCGCTACCCTGATGGCGTCAATTGGAACGCGGCCTTCGAGCCGATGGCGGTGCACGATGTGTTCGAGCTCGCCGTTGCCCAATACGGGCCGCGCACGTTAACGGATTTCCTAGGTAAGACCCTGAGCTACCAGGAGATCGGCGCCTTGGTTGCCAAGGCCGCAGCCGGGTTGCAGGCACTGGGGGTGGGCAAGGGCAGCAAGGTCGGGTTGTTCCTGCCCAACTGCCCGACCTTCCTGATCTACTACTACGGTATCCTCAAAGCCGGCGGCACCGTCGTTAACTATAATCCACTCTATACCCTCGAGGAGCTGAGCTTTCAGGTCAAGGACAGCGAAACCGAGCTGTTTGTGACCCTCGACCTGCGCGTGCTGTTCGACAAGGTCGAGGCCCTATTGGGCGGGGGCGGGCTCAAACGCGCGATCGTGGCGTCATTTCCCGCCCTGTTGCCCCCAGCCAAGTCCGTGCTGTTCAAGCTGTTTAAGAGCAAGGAGCTGGCCCGCCCGGACAAATCCCCGGTTGCCGCCCAGATCGTGCGCGACGCCGACCTTTTGGCCGGCACCGGCGAGTGCCGCAAGGTTGGCGTCGATGCCCGCCATGACATCGCCGTGTTGCAATATACCGGCGGCACCACCGGCACCCCCAAGGGTGCCATGCTGACGCACGCCAACATCTCGATCAACTGCCAGCAGGGCGCGGCCTGGGCCGTCAACCTAGAGCGCGGGCAGGAGCGGACCCTGGCGGCGCTGCCATTCTTTCACGTGTTCGCCATGACGGCGGTCATGAACTTCGCGGTGTCGCAGGGGGCCGAACTCGTCGTCATGCCGCGCTTCCTGCTCGAGGACGCCATGAAGCTAATCGACAAGAAGCAGCCAACGGTGATGCCCGGCGTGCCCACCATGTTCAACGCCATCCTGAACCACCCTCGACGCAAGAGTTTCGACCTCAACTCGCTCAAATACTGCGTCTCGGGCGGTGCGCCGCTGCCGGTAGAGCTGAAGCAACGCTTTGAAAAGCTCACCGGCTGCAAGGTGGTTGAGGGCTACGGCCTGACCGAGGCCTCGCCGAGCGTCACCTGCAATCCCCTTGAGGGGCCGGTAAAGGAGGGCTCGATCGGCCAGCCGTTGCCGGGCACCGTGGTATCGTTGCGCGACCTCGCCGACCCCAATAAGGAGGTGGCGCTGGGCGAGAAGGGCGAAATCTGCGTCAAGGGTCCGCAGGTGATGAAGGGCTATTGGAAGCGACCCGAGGAAACCGCCAATCAGTTCGTCGGCGATTTCCTGCGCACCGGCGACGTCGGTGTCATGGACGAGGACGGCTTCATCTTCATCGTCGATCGCATCAAGGACCTGATCATCTGCTCGGGCTACAACGTCTATCCGCGCCGCATCGAGGAGGCGATCTACCAACACCCCGCCGTCGAGGAAGTGACCGTCATCGGCATCAAGGATAGCTACCGCGGCGAGGCGCCCAAGGCCTTCATCAAACTGAAGGCTGGCGCCGCGGCGAGCGAGGATGACATTCGCAAGCACCTGGAAAAGAAGCTGTCGCGCATCGAGATGCCGGCCGAAATCGAGTTCCGCGACCAGCTGCCCAAGACCATGATCGGCAAGCTATCGAAAAAAGAGCTCAAGGCCGAGGAGGCACGCCGGCAGACGCCGCGATAGCCAACGCCCTGGCTAGAGCAGCGGATCGGCGCCGATCGACCTTGGCAGAGCGTGGACGGAAGCGATCAACCGCGAGCTGGCCGCAGCGCCATCTTGGCGTTGCCGTGCTGGCGCCGCAGCCCGCAACCAAGGCTGCGCTCATGGCATTGGCGGCATGCAGCAAACGCATGTAGTTCACACTGCCCTCAATGATCGGTGAGGCACCTTTGGCCAGCCGGTGCCCTTCCCCAGATACCGAATACGCTCCGGCACCACGCACTGACTGCCGCTGGAGCCATCGCTGGAGGAGAATGATCATGAGAAACATTGTTGGCGCACTGCTTGGCGTAGCCATGCTGGTTGGCACGGCGGCCTCGGCCAGCGCCGCCGATTGCAAGGTCACCGGTTGGGTCGACGCCGGACAAGGTACCCGCCCGATCTGGAGCTGTCCCGACCAGAACCAGTAACGCATCAATTGCCGTCAGCCCACGAGGCGGCGGCAGCTGGCCCACGAGGCCTCGATGAGGCTCACGAGGCCAGCATCGACTAGGCGGCGGCTTTGATGGCCGCCGCCGTTTTGTTTTCGAGGATGGCGGCGACGCCCATGCCGCCGGCGGTGCACACCGAAATCAGCCCACGGCCGCCATGCTCGGCCAGCAATTTGGCGAGCGTGGCGAGGATGCGCGCGCCGGTCGCCGCGAACGGATGGCCGAAGGCCAGGCTCGAGCCCTTGACGTTGAGCTTATTGCGATCGATCGACCCGAGCGGCGCGTCAAGACCAAGAACGGTCTTGCAATAGGCCGGATCCTCGAACGCCCTCAGTGTCACCAGCACCTGCGCCGCGAACGCCTCGTGGATCTCGTAGAAGTCGAAATCCTGCAGTTTCAGCTGCGCCCGCGCCAGCATGCGCGCCACCGCCGCGGCGGGCGCCAGCAGCAACCCCTCGCCGGCGACGAAGTTGTTGGCGGCGGTCTGGGCGTAGGTCAGATAGGCCTGAACCGGCAGCGCCCGGCGCGCGGCCCACTCGGGCGAGGCCAACAATACCGCGGCGGCACCGTCGGTGAGCGGCGTCGAATTGGCCGCCGTCAAGGTGCCGCGATCGGATTTGTCGAACGCCGGTTTCAAGGTCGCAAGCCGCTCAAGGCTGATGTCCTCGCGCAGATTGTTGTCGCGAAACACGCCGGCAAACGGCACCACGAGATCGTCGAGAAAACCCGAGCGGTAGGCTTCGGCCGCGTTGCGGTGGCTGTCAAACGCCAGCCGATCCTGCTCGGCGCGGGAGATATGCCACTCTTGTGCCATCAGCTCCGTGTGCTGCCCCATCGACAGCCCCGTGCGCGGCTCGCTGACGCTCGGCGGCTGTGGCGCCAGCTCGGCCGGCGAAAAGCCCTTGAATGCCGCCAGGCGCTGACCGAAGGATTTGGCGGTCTGCGCCTCCACCAGGCGATGCGCGAACTTTTCCTTGAATACGATCGGCGCGTCCGAGGTGGTATCGGCACCCATGGCGATGCCGCACTCGATCTCGCCGGTCGCGATCTTGGCCTGCAGGATCATCGCCGCCTGCAGGCTGGTGCCGCACGCCTGTTGCAAGGTAATGCCGGGC
The DNA here is from genome assembly GCA_035258605.1 of Hyphomicrobiaceae bacterium. Taxonomy (GTDB): domain Bacteria; phylum Pseudomonadota; class Alphaproteobacteria; order Rhizobiales; family Hyphomicrobiaceae; genus AWTP1-13. Next base: position 6,447 of record DATFXD010000156.1, read on the forward strand.
GTAGACGGAGCCAGCTTGCTGCCGAGCACCGCCTCGCGCGCCAGGTTCCAATCCCTGGAGTGGGTGACGACCGCGCCTCCGATCGCCTCGTCGATATGCACGCCCTTGAGATCGTACTTGTCGACCAGTCCGTTCAGGGTCGCGGTCAGCATCGCCAGGTTGGACTGGTCAGCATAAAGCGTGTTGGAGCGGCAGAACGGAATGCGCACGCCCCCGAGTACGGCAACCGGCCTCAATGTCTGTTCCATGGCTCACTCCCAGCGGATCCACCCGCATCTCGCATCCCCACTCGAACGGCTCGCCGCCGCATCACGCCACCGCCGTGCGCCGCAGCGGCGCGACATTCGACCTCTGCTCGGTGGCCCGGAAGTGGAGCGGGCCGCCCCGGAAGGGCGCAAAGCCGGTGCCGAAGATGACGCCGGCATCGACCATGTCGGCGCTCTCGACGATGCCTTCGTCGCGACAGCGCTCGCATTCGAGGATCAGCGGATCGACCAGCTCCCGGCCCAGGCGCTCCAGCTCGCTGGCATCGTAAGGCTGCTCGGGCTTGACCTTCTCGGGCTGGCCATCCTTCCAGACGTAGAAGCCCTCGTTGGTCTTCTTGCCAAGCTTGCCGGCAGCAACCATCTGCTCGAGCTTGTTGGCGCCGGCCGGCGCCAGCTTGAGAATGCGGCCGACGTGGGCGCAGACGTCGAGGCCGACGGTGTCGGCGAGCTCGATCGGCCCCATCGGCATGCCGAACGCGCGCGCGGCCTCGTCGATCTTCTCCTTGACCTCACCCCGCTCCAGGCGTTGTAGCGCCGACATCATGTAGGGTGCCAGCACCCGGTTGACGAGGAAGCCCGGATTGCTCTTGACGATCAGCGGCAGCTTGTCGATGGCGGTCGCAAAGATGGCGCCCTTGCCGACCTCTTCGGTCCGGCTCATCGCCCCGCGCACCACTTCGACTAGCGGCATCTGCGCCACCGGATTGAAGAAGTGCAGGCCGATCAGGCGCCCGGGATCGGCCAACGCCTCGGCAATCTTTTCGATCTCGATCGAGGAGGTGTTGGTCGCCAGCACCGCACCGGGCTTCAGTTTGGCCTCGATCGACTTCAACAGGGACTGTTTGCTCTCGAGCCGTTCGACGATGGCTTCGATCACCACGTCGGCCCGCGAGAGGTTGCGGCCGTTGGCATCGGCCATCAGCCGCACCATGGCTGCCTCGCGCAGCGGCCGGGTCCTGAATTTGCGCTGAAACAAGCGCTTTTGCGCGTCACGGCCCTTGGCAATCTGGGCCTCATTGACGTCCTGCAGCGACACTTCCATGCCCGAGGCGACGCACCAGCCGGCGATATCGGCACCCATCACGCCGGCGCCGATCACATGCACGCGCCGCGGCCGGAATGTCAGCTGCTTGGGGGCCTGCGCCTTCATCATTTCCGACAGCTTGAACACGCGCCGCAAGTTGCGCGCGGTATCGCTCATCATCAGCGGCGCGAAGGCGCGGGTCTCGGCCGCCTTCATGCCGTCGAGGTCGCCAGCGTGCGCCTCGAACAGGTCGATCAGACGGAAGGGCGCGGGATAGTGGTCCTCGCGTACCTTTTTGGCGGTCTCGGTGCGCAGTTTCTTGGCCACCAGCCCGCGTACCGGCGCCAACCGCAGCAGTGCCTTCCAGCCACCGATCGGCTTCGAGCTGCGATTGGCCCGGATCGCCCGGCGCGCCGCCCACGCCAAATTGAGCGGACTGGCCACCAGTTCGTCGATCAGCCGCATGCTGCGCGCCGGCCCGGCGCGCAGCATCGAGCCGGTGAGCATGATCTGCATGGCGGCGAGCGCGCCGGCCTGGCGGATCGAGCGCGCGGTGCCGTTGAAACCCGGAAAAATGCCAAGCTTCACCTCGGGAAAACCGAGCCGCGTCGCCTCGTCACGGGTGGCGATGCGCCAATGGCAAGCCAGTGCCAGCTCGAGGCCGCCGCCCAGGCAGAAGCCGTGCACGCAGCACACCACCGGCACCGGCAGCCGCTCGATGCGATCAAACAGCGCGGTGACGAGGCTCGCTCCTTCGATCACCTGCTGCTCGCTTGTGATCTGCTCGAACTCACGCACGTCGGCACCGACGATGAAGCCCTTGTCCTTGCCGGAGCTGAACACGAGCCCGCGAATGCTGCCATTGCGGGCGCCCCGCTCGACCTCTTCGACAATCCGATCGAGCTCCTCCAGCGGCCGCTGGCCGAGCGCGTTCTGGCTCTCGCCCTCGCGGTCGAACACCGCCCAGGCAATGCCCTGGTTATCGATCGAGAAGCGCCAATCCTTGATGCCGTCCATTGCCGCTGTCATGCCTGCCTCATTCCGCCGCTCGCTGCATCGCCCGCGCATTGTGGCCGGGCGTCAGGTAATGGGGCCGTAGCTCGGCCGGATCGAAGTGATCGACGGCGATGGCGCGGGCGGTCAGCGCCTCGAGTTCACGCAGCATCGCGGCCTCGGCCTGGTTGAGGACGCCCTTGGCCGCGGCCTCGCCGATGAAATCGCTGCCGTGCACGCGCCGCACCACGCCGGCCCGTACCGCACGGTCGAGCTTCTTGTCGGCGGCCTCGGCCGCAACCGCCTTGGCCATCGTCACCTCGAGCAGACCGGTCGGGTCGTTCGGGTCGTTGGAGACAAAGATGAACCGGGTCAGCCGATCGCGCACTTCGCCGGGCGCCAGCACCAGCTCGGCGACCCGATGCCCGAGCCAGTCCGGCGCCGGCCGGTAGTGGCCTCCAAACGGAAACACAACGGCGCGCATGAACCAGCGCACCGGGGTATTGGGGAAATTGTCGATGGCCGCGCGCAACGCCTCCTGGAAACGATAAAGCCCGTTGCGCGCGCACAGCGCCACGATGTGACGATCATTGGCCGGCTTGGCATCGTCCTCGTAGCGCTTGATGACGCAGGCGAGAAAGTAGAGCTCGGACAGGGCGTCGGCCAGCCGGCCGCTCAGCTTCTGCCTGGTCTTCAAGGCGCCGCCCAGCACCGCCACCGTCAGGTCGGCGACGAAGGCAAAATTGCGCGCCGCCCGCCACAGCTGCCGATACCATTCCGCGGTGCCGTAGGCCTTGTCGGGGACGCGGCCAAAGACACCGAATGTCAGGTTGTGGAACATCGCACCGCACAGGTTCGCCAGCGAAAATGCCACATGCCCGCTGAACGCCGCCTCGAATGCCGCCAGCCCACGCTGCGGGTCCTGATCCTGGCAGGCGGCGATCTCCCGATAGAGATAGGGATGCGAGCGCAACGCGCCCTGGGCAAAGGTGATGAGGGAGCGCGTCAGGATATTGGCGCCTTCGACGGTGATTGCCACCGGCATCATCTGGTAGGCCGACTGCAGATAGTTGCTGGGGCCGTCGCAGATGGCGCGGCCGCCGTGCAAATCCATGGCGTCGTTGAGCGACCGGCGCATGCGGTCGGTGGTCTGATATTTCATGATGGCCGACAGCACGGATGGCTTCTCGCCGCGACTGACCATGGCCGCCGTCACCGCGCGCGCCGCCTCGATCACGTAGGCGTTCTCGACCATGCGCGCCAGCGGCTCTTCCAATCCCTCCATCCTGCCGATGGCGAGGTCGAATTGCTTGCGGATGCGGGCGTAGGCACTGCTGTTGCGCAACAAGGACTTGGCACCCGCCGCCGCCGACGATGGCAGCGATATCGAGCGGCCGGCGGCGAGACACTCCATCAGCATGCGCCAGCCCTGTCCGACCTGCTTGTCGCCGCCGATCACCCAGTCGATCGGAATGAACACGTCGCGTCCCCAGATCGGACCGTTCGGGAAAGCGGCGCCGCTCGGCAGATGCCGGCGACCGATCTCGACACCGGGATGATCGGCCGGCACCAGCACGACGGTGATGCCGAGGTCCTCCTCGCCACCCAACAGGCGGTCGCGATCGATCAGCCGCAGGGCCAGACCGACCAGCGTCGCCTGCGGCGCCAAGGTGATGTAGCGCTTTTCCCAGGAGGCCTTGATGCCGATCACGTCTTTGCCCTGATGCTGCCCCCGCGTCACGTAGCCAACGTCGCGCATGGTGGCAGCGTCGGAGCCGGAGGTTGGACCGGTCAGCGCAAAGCAGGGCACCTCGATGCCCTTGGCCAGCCGCGGCAGGTAGTGCTCCTTCTGCTCCGGCGTGCCGTAGCGTTCGATCAGCTCGCCGGGGCCCAGCGAGTTCGGCACCATGACCAGGGTGCACACGTCGGGCGACCGCGAGGCGATGCGACCCAACACCAGCGACTGGGCCTGTGCCGAGAAGCCGAGCCCGCCATGCTGTTTGGAAATCAGCATGCCGAGAAAACCACTCTGTTTGACGAACGCCCACACCTCGTCGGGGATTTCCTTAAGCTGATGGCGGATGGCCCAATCATCGAGCCGGCGGCACAGCTCGTTGGTGGGACCATCGAGGAACGCCTTTTCCTCCTCGCTCAAAGTGATCGGCGGCACGTCGCGCAGCTTCTGCCAATCGGGGGTGCCGGAGAACAGCTCCGCGTCAAACCCGATGCTGCCGGCGTCGAGGGCCTCCTGCTCGGTGGCAGAGACCTTGGGCAGAATGCCTTTGATGGCCCGGAACACCGGCTCGATCAGGGCGACGCGGCGCAGCGCCGGGATCGACAGGCCGGCCAGCACCACCACCGGCACCCAGGCAATTAGCCCAAGCGGGCTCAGCGGCGGCTCGGTGAAATCGCCGTTCAGCAGCCCGGTCTGCCAGATCAAAGTTGCAGCAGCAAGCGCTGCCGCCCACGCCCACAGCGGCGCTTGGCGCATGGCCAGCGCGAATGCGCCCGCGATGCAGAGAACGAGAAAAACGAACTCCGCCATGGTAGCCTCCGATCTCACGTCTAGATTATGGCAAAGCCTCACATTTCAAGGCCGTTGACCTGACCTCGGCCTGGGGCTCAGGGCAGGGCCGAACGCCTTGCGGCATCGACCCTGGGTGTCAACGTCTTTGGCTCAGCGCTCGCGTTGGCAACATCTTTCACGCGAGCCCCGGCGCTTTTGGAACCGAGGGCAAAGAGACAGACCCGCCCTTGAGTATAGCGCGTTTCGCCCCTATCCCCCAAACCGCGGGGCCGGCGGCAAGCGCCCAACCGGGCCGGCGGTCCGGACTGGCACGGTCATGGCGCGTCGGGGCGAGGACCCGCAGCCGCCTCAGCGCCGGCCGCGGTTTGGGGCTTGGCGAGCGCCTTGGCGGACCGGGCAGCGGGCCTGCGACCGGCCGGCGCAGGCTCTCGGGGGAAGGCCGTGGTCCGGCCGACCTTGGCCTGGCCTAGCCTTTATTGGCATCGGCCCCGTGCTGGATGCGGCCAAACATGTCGCCGGTGATGCGGTCATACCACTCGTAGCTCTCAACGTAGGTCTTGGCGCGCACTTCAGCGCTCTCGCCCGGCTGCGACATGAAGCCGTCCATGGCCTCGAGCTTGCCGTCCTTGGGCAGATAGTCGGCGCCGAGCTTGACGGCATCGTCCGGTGCCAGCACCGACCAGCAGGTGTTGCGGTACTGGGTGAGAACGTCGCGCTGGTCGATGAGATGGGCGAGGATGTCGTTGGCGACAACCTTGCCCTGGCTGTTGGCCGAAAATGCCGATTTCGGCATGTCGGCGGCCACGGCGGCATCGCCGAGCACGTAGACGTCCTTGACCAGGCGTGAGGCGAAGGTATTGGGATCGATCGGACACCAATCACCCTGTGCACAACCGGCGATGACGGCGATGTCGCCCGCCCGCTGTGCCGGGATGATATTGGCGGCGTCCGCCTTCAGCCGCTTCCTCGCCCTGGTGATGATGAGCCTGCTCTTGGCATCGACGGCGATGACCGAAAAGTCGTCGATCTCGGTCGTCAAATTGAGTTCGACCAGGCCCTTGTAATGCTGCTCGAAGGCCTCCAGGAACACGGCCTGTTGCACGAAGTTCCGCTTGGCGTCGAAGATCACCAGCTTGGACTTCGGCTTCTTGGCCTTAAGGTAATGCGCGATCATCGCCGCCCGCTCGTAAGGGGCGGTCGGACAGCGATAAGGCTGAGCGGGCACGGCGATCACCACCGTGCCGCCGTCCCGCATCGCCACCAGTTGGTGCTTCAAATTGCGCTTGCCCGCCGGATTGGTCGTGTAGGCGTGCGGCATGGCAATCGCCGCCTCGTGCGAATACCCCTCAATCGAATCGTATTTGATGGCGATTCCCGGCGACAGCACCAGGCGCTCATAGCCATAGGTGCGCCCGCCACGGGTCCGTACCGTCCGCCGCCCACTATCGACGGCGGTGGCAACATCGTGCACGACCTTTACCCCAAGGCGCTGCAGGGCAACGTAGCTGTGATTGAAGGCTTCCAGCGGCCTGAGGCCGCCGAGGTAGAGGTTGGAACCGAACGAGGAGGAATAGATCTGCCTCGCCTCGATCAAGGTCACGTCGATCTGGGGCGCGCCGAGCTTGAGGTGATGGGCCACGGTGGCCCCGCCGGCGCCGCCGCCGATAATGACCACGCGCGGCGCGCGTTGCGCCACGGCAAAGGACCCCCCCGCGCCCATGGTGAGCGCGCTGGCGCCAGCTCCGAGAAGCCGTGCAAAGCGCCGCCTCGAAATCATCGTGCACCCTCAGCCAGCGACCTTGGCGCAACATTGCGCCCAACCTTGCGCCATTGCTTGCCGCGCCGCCCGCGCATCAGCTCAGCCGCCAAGATCCCCGACACGAGTATGGCGGAATATCGCCAGCGCAGCAAAGGCCAGATGCCGCAGTACCCGGCCGCGCGAGAGTATGGATTGCACGCGCGGTTGGCGGCATACTGGCGCGGCAGGAGGGCCGCGGGGCCCTTGGCAAAGTCGGCGCAGACCTATGTTGGGCGCCGATTGGGGCGGAACGGCCGAGCGCCGCCACGCGTGGCTGCCGGCCCAGGACGATGAGATGACGGACAGCATTGCAAGCCAGTTGCTCGATCGCCGACAATTCGCAAGCGGAGCCGCCGCCCTGGCCGGGCTGTTGGTCTCCTCAGGCGGCCTCGGCGCGCAACCGGCCGAACCCGCCTGGCAGCAGGTCTTCAAGACCCTGGTCGGCGACACCAAGCCGATCGAAGGCAAGGTAAGCTTGGAATTGCCCGAGATCGCCGAGAACGGCAACACCGTGCCGGTAACGGTGTCGGTCGAGAGCCCGATGACGGCCACCGACTACGTCAAGGCGATCCACATCCTTGCCACCGAGAACCCCCAGCCTGGCGTCGCGACCTTCCACTTCAGCCCGCTATCCGGCAAAGCCTCGGCCGCCAGCCGCATGCGGCTCGCCCGCACCCAGGAGGTGGTCGCGCTGGCCGAGCTCAGCGACGGCAAATTCCTGGTTGGCCGGCGCACCGTCAAAGTGACGATCGGTGGCTGTGGCGGCTAGGCGAGGGAGACGGGACCATGAACAAGCCGCGGGTCAAGCTCCCCGACAGCGCCAAGGCCGGCGATCTGATCGAGGTCAAAACTTTGATCTCGCACGTGATGGAAACCGGCCAGCGCAAGGACCCCGACGGCAAGATCATCCCCCGCAACATCATCAATTTCTTCTCCGCCAGCTTTGCCGGCAACGAGGTGTTCAGGGCGGAGCTGCAGCCCGGTATCTCCGCCAACCCCTTTCTGTCCTTCTTTATGAAAGTGCCGGGCCCGGGCGAATTCGAGTTCACCTGGGTCGAGGATGGCGGCAACAAGATCGTCGAGAAAATCAAGCTCAACGTCACGTGACGTTGGCACCACCAGCCGAGCGCCCAGCGGCGCCACCGACGCCCCCCACGCATCAGCCAGGATGACCGAGGTGAGCCATGTCCGATGAGCCGATCTCACCCCAGACCGGCCCCTATCAGGTGGAGCTGGTGGAGGGGCGGGCCTACCTGTGGTGCAGCTGCGGGCGCTCCAGCAAGCAGCCCTTCTGCGACGGCTCGCACAAGACTACCAGCCTTGAACCTTTTCGCTTCGTTGCCACCGCGAGCGGTACGGTCAACCTGTGCGGCTGCAAGGCCACCGACGACCGACCCTACTGCGACGGCACCCACAACATGCTTTGAGCGGCCGCGAGGCTGCCGGTCGTTGCCTGGCGGGCGCCAGGCGCCCGGAAACCACCACCGGCCGCCAACAGCAAGGTGACGCCCGGCAAAGGGGTCTGCTAGCTTGCCCTGGGGCGAGCCCCTAGTTACGGACAGGCAGCAGCATGGAATACTTTCTTCAACAGCTCATCAATGGGGTCACCTTGGGCTCGATCTACGGGCTCATCGCCATCGGCTACACCATGGTGTTCGGCATCATTGGCATGGTGAATTTCGCGCACGGCGACGTCTTCATGCTGTCGACCTTCATCGCCCTCATCTTCCTGCTGGCGCTGACCCAGGTGCTGGGCTTTGCCTCGCTCGCCTTGGCGCTGATCATCGTGTTGGTGCTCGGCATGCTGTTGACGTCGCTGTGGGCGTGGGCGATCGAGCGCCTGGCCTACCGGCCGCTGCGCGGCTCCTTCCGCTTGGCGCCGCTGATATCGGCGATCGGCATGTCGATTTTCCTCTCCAATCTGGTGCAGGTGACGCAGGGGCCACGCAACAAGCCGGTACCCTCGTTCCTGACCACGGTGCTGACCTTGCGCGAGGGCGAGACTTATACCGTCACCTTGTCCTACAAGCAGATCCTGATCGTCGCCGTCACCGCGCTGTTGCTGGTGGCGTTCTGGTACCTGGTGCAATGGACCTCGCTCGGACGGGCGCAGCGCGCCTGCGAGCAGGATCGCCGGATGGCGGCGTTGCTCGGCATCGACGTCGACCGGACCATCTCGCTGACCTTCGTCATGGGGGCGGCGCTGGCCGCGGTCGCCGGTCTGCTGTTCATGATCTACTATGGCGTCGTCAGCTTCGCCGACGGCTTTGTGCCGGGGGTCAAGGCGTTCACGGCCGCGGTGCTGGGCGGCATCGGCTCACTGCCCGGCGCGGTGTTGGGCGGTCTTTTGATCGGCCTCATCGAAACCTTGTGGTCGGCCTACTTCTCCATCGACTACAAGGACGTCGCCACCTTCTCGATTCTGGCGATCACGCTGGTGTTCTTGCCCTCCGGCCTGTTGGGCAAGCCCGAGGTCGAGAAGGTGTGATGGCAATAGCGCGCGAGCCTGCCGCAGCCTCCGACGGCGCCATGCGGTCCTTGACAGCGGCGATCGTCGACGCGCTCGGCACCGCGCTGATCGCGCTCGGCCTGGCGGTGCCGATCCTGGCGCTGCGCACCGAGCAAAACATGTTCAACGAGCTGATCCTGCAGCCGCGCTGGGGCTACGTTGCCGTGGCGGTGGCTGCAGCGTTCGCGGCGCGCCTCTTCTATCTGCTGTTCGCCGCGGTTCGGCCGCGGGCACGGCCGCGGTCGGCGCTGCCCGGCACCGCCGGCACCGTCGCCGCGCGCACCTTCGCCGGCATTGGGCTTGCCGCCCTCGTCTCCTATCCGCTGATCGCGCTGGCACTGACCGGCAAGGCCGGCGCCATCAAGTGGATCGACAATTTCGGCATCCAGATCATGATCTACATCATGCTGGGCTGGGGTCTCAACATCGTGGTCGGGCTCGCCGGCCTGCTCGATCTGGGTTATGTCGCCTTTTACGCGGTCGGCGCCTACTCGAGCGCCCTATTGGCGCAGACGTTCGGCCTCAGCTTCTGGATCTGCCTGCCGCTGGCCGGCATTCTGGCGGCGTTGTGGGGCATCCTGCTTGGTTTCCCCGTGCTGCGGCTGCGCGGCGACTATCTGGCGATCGTCACCTTGGCGTTCGGCGAGATCATCCGCCTGATCTTGATCAATTGGGTTCCCGTCACCGGTGGCTACGCCGGTATCTCCGGCATTCCGCGGCCGACCTTGCTCGGGCTGCCCTTCAACGCCAGCGATGAGGGCTTTGCCGCCTATTTCCAAATCGAGTTCTCGCCCGTGCATCGCGCGATCTTTCTGTTCTACGTTATCCTCGCGTTGGCTCTCCTCACCAATTGGGTGACCTTGCGCCTGCGCCGGCTGCCGATCGGTCGCGCCTGGGAGGCCCTGCGCGAGGACGAGATCGCCTGCCGCTCGCTCGGCATCAACACCACCAACACCAAGCTGACCGCGTTCGCTATCGGCGCCGGCTTCGGCGGCTTTGCCGGTTCCTTCTTTGCCGCCCGCCAGGGCTTCATCAGCCCCGAATCCTTCACCTTCATGGAAAGCGCCATCGTGCTGGCGATCGTGGTGCTGGGCGGCATGGGCAGCCAAATCGGCGTGGCCATCGCCGCGGTGGCAATGATCGGCGGCACCGAGATTCTGCGCGAGCTCGACTGGTTGCGGCGCATCTTCGGACCCGAGTTCGAGCCGACCCAATACCGCATGCTGCTGTTCGGTCTGGCGATGGTGCTGGTGATGATCTGGAAGCCACGCGGTCTCATTTCCTCCCGCATGCCATCGATCTTCCTCCATCAACGCCGGCGGGTACGTGGTGAGCTCGTCAAGGAGGGCCATGGCTGATGCGCGCCGGCCTTGCACCGCTGCTCAACGTCGAGCACTTGACCATGCGCTTTGGCGGCCTGATCGCCATCGACGATTTGTCGTTTTCGGCGGCCCGCGGCGAGATCACGGCCATCATCGGCCCCAATGGTGCCGGCAAGACCACGGTCTTCAACTGCATCACCGGTTTCTACAAGCCATCCGGCGGGCGGCTGCTGTTCAACGCGAGCGACGCCACACCGAGCCCGGATCGCATCGATCTATTGACCACCTCCGGCGCCCGCCACGCAGCAACGCCCGGCGGCGAACTGTTCTTGCTGGAACGCATGCCGGACTACGAGATCGCCGCGCGCGCCAAGGTGGCGCGCACCTTCCAGAACATCCGCTTGTTTGCCGGCATGACGGTGTTGGAAAACCTGATCGTGGCCCAGCACAACCGGCTGATGCAGGCCTCCGGCTGGACCGTGCTTGGGCTGCTCGGTGCCCCGCAATACGCCGCGGCCGAGCGCCAGGCGCTCGACAAAGCGAAATACTGGCTGGACAAGGTCGGGCTCAGTGAGCGCGCCGACGATCCGGCCGGCGACCTGCCCTACGGCGCCCAGCGGCGGCTGGAAATTGCGCGCGCCATGTGCACCGAGCCGAGGCTATTGTGCCTGGATGAGCCTGCCGCCGGCCTCAACCCGCGCGAGTCCGCGGAGCTTAAGGATTTCCTCAAATCGCTGCAGGCGGAACACGCCACCTCGCTGCTGCTGATCGAACATGACATGTCGGTGGTGATGGATATCTCCGACCATATTGTCGTGCTCGAATACGGGCAGAAAATTTCCGACGGGCCGCCCGATCACGTCCGCAACGATCCCAAGGTGATTGCCGCCTATCTCGGCGTCGAAGACGAGGAGGTCGAAGAGGCTGAGGCGGAGATCTCGCCATGACCGGACCGCTGTTGTCGGTGCGACAGGTCAAGAGCTTCTACGGCAACATCATGGCGCTGAAGGGCGTGGCGATCGAAGTCAACGAAGGCGAGATCGTGACCTTGATCGGCGCCAATGGCGCCGGCAAGTCGACCTTGATGATGACGATCTTTGGCAACCCGCGCGCCCGCGAGGGCCAGATCATCTACCAGGGCCGCGACATCACCCGCCTGCCCACCCACGAGATCGCGCGCTTGCGCATCGCGCAGTCACCGGAAGGTCGGCGGATTTTTCCGCGCATGACCGTGCGCGAGAATTTGCAGATGGGGGCGGAAATCGATGCCGGCCGGCACTTCGAGCAGGATCTCGAGCGGGTCTGCACATTATTCCCGGTGCTGGCGCGCCGCCTCGAGCAGCGCGGCGGCACGCTTTCGGGTGGGGAGCAGCAGATGCTGGCGATCGCGCGCGCGCTCATGAGCCGGCCGAAGCTGTTGTTGCTCGATGAGCCCTCGCTCGGACTGGCGCCGCTGATCGTGAAGCAGATCTTTGCGGTGATCGGCGAACTCAATCGCCAGGGCATTACCGTGTTTCTGGTGGAGCAGAATGCGTTCCACGCCCTCAAGCTCGCCGATCGCGGCTACGTCATGGTGAGCGGGCTCATTACCATGTCCGGCACCGGCAAGGAGCTGTTGGCCCGCCCCGAGATCAGGGCCGCCTATTTGGAGGGCGGGCGGCAATGAGCGCGGAGCAGCCAAGCGATTTTTTCTATGCCGGCGGCGACAATGTGCTGTGGATTTTCCTGTTGCTGACGGTGCTGATCGGCGGCACGGCGGCCTACGCCTCGGGCAAGGCCATCGCCCAGACCTGGCGACCGTTCTGGCAGCTGCCGTTCTATTGCCTGCTGCTGGCGGCAGGGGTGCGGTTTTGCCATTTTGCCCTGTTCGAGGAGCCGCTGATTTCGCCCATCAGCTACGCCGTTGATTTTGTTGTCGCTCTGCTGTTCGCGGTGTTAGGCTTCCGGCTGCTGCGCGCGCGCCAGATGGCGACGCAATACAGCTGGCTGTTCAAGCGCAGCGGCCCGCTCGGTTGGCGGCGCAACGGCTAAAGAGCCATCTTTCCGGCGCAGATCGACGGCATAGAGCGGCGGCAAATCGGCGTGACTCGGCTCTGCTTTCGTTGAATGATGCACGCCGGAGGCGGGCTCGCACCGCCTGAGCCTGTTACTCGCATCAAACGGAGGCTTTTATGAAAAAGGTGCTTTGGCCAGCCCTGGCCATCGCCACGGCAGCGTTCGTCGGCGCCGGTGGCGCTTCTGCTCAGCTCAAGGTCGGCGTCGCCGGTCCCTTGACCGGTCCCAACGCAGCGTTCGGAGCGCAGCTGAAAAACGGTGCCGAGCAGGCCGCCGCCGACCTCAACGCCAAAGGCGGCATCAACGGGCAGAAGATCGAATTGGTGTTCGGCGACGACGCGTCCGACCCCAAGCAGGGCGTCTCGGTTGCCAACAAGATGGCCGGCGACGGCGTCAAGTTCGTGATCGGCCACTTCAACTCGGGTGTCACCATGCCGGCTTCCGAGGTGTATCAGGAAAACGGCATCTACATGATCACGCCATCGGCGACCAACCCCAAGATCACCGAGCGCAACATGTGGAACGTGTTCCGCACCTGCGGCCGCGATGATCAGCAGGGCGAAGTGGCAGGCAAATACATCCTGTCGAAGTTCAAGGGCAAGAAGGTCGCCATCATCCACGACAAGACCACCTACGGCCAGGGCCTCGCCGACGAGACCAAAAAGGCGATGACCAAGGGCGGCATGAAGGAAGTGCTGTATGAGGGCATCAACATCGGCGAGAAGGACTTCTCGGCGCTGGTCTCCAAGATCAAGGCCTCGGGCGCCGATGTCGTCTACTGGGGCGGCTTGCACACCGAAGGTGGCCTGATCGTGCGCCAGATGCGCGACCAGGGCGTGAAGGCGCCGCTGATGGGCGGCGACGGCATCACCTCCGACGAATTCGCCTCAATCGGCGGGCCGGGCGTGGAAGGCACCTTGATGACCTTCGGTCCCGATCCGCGCAAGAACCCGGCGGCGGCCGAGGTGGTCAAGGCGTTTGCCGCCAAGAATATCAATCCGGAGGCCTATACCCTCTATAGCTACGCCGCCATGCAGGTGATTGCGATGTCGGCCGCCGACGCCAAGTCGCTCGACCCCAAGAAAGTCGCCGAAGCCACCAAGGCTGGCAAGCCGTTCAAGACCGTGATCGGCGATCTCGCCTACAACAAGAAGGGTGACATCACGCGGCTCGATTATGTGATGTACGTGTGGAAGAAGAACCCGGAAGGCAAGATCACCTACTTCCAGGAGTGAGTTGCCGCCGGGTATCTGACCTTGAGCTTAGAGGCAGCCCCAGGGCTGCCTCTTTGCATTTCCGGTCCGCCCGCGGTTGACAGGCGCGGCCACCGACGCCAAGGAGCGGCTGGCCGTGATCAGCGCTTGGGAGGCCGCCCCGCATGCCTGCGAGCTTCAATCTCATCACCGATGTGCCTGGGCTCAAGGTCGGCCATGCCGAAGCCGCGGCCGTCGCCAGCGGCGTCACCGCCATCCTTCTTGACCGCGACAACGTCGCCTCGGGCAGCATTCGTGGCGGAGCCCCCGGCGGCCGCGACACCGCCCTGCTGGAGCCCGAGATGACGGTCAGCGGCCTCGACGCGGTCGTACTTTCGGGCGGGTCGCTGTTCGGTCTCGACGCCGCCGGCGGTGTGCTGTCGTTCCTGCGCCAGGCGGGCAAGGGCCTCAAGATCGGCAGCGCCACCGTGCCGGTGGTGGCCCAGGCCATCACCTTCGATCTTCTGAACGGCGGTGACAAGGATTGGGGGCGGATGCCGCCCTATTGGGAGCTCGGCTGGCAGGCGGCGGCCGCCGCCGGCGGCGCCTTCGCGCTCGGCAGCGTCGGCGGCGGCTTGGGTGCCACCACGGCCAACTTCAAGGGCGGGCTCGGCTCCGCCAGCACCACCACCGCCTCGGGCTTTGCGGTTGGCGCCATCGTTGTGGTCAACGCGGTGGGCACCGTCACGGTCGGCGATGGCCCGCATTTCTGGGCGGCGCCCGTCGAACAGGCCGGCGAATTCGGTGGCTTGGGCTCGCCGCCGACGGTGGCACCGGGCGGCCTCGAGCTGCGCGTCAAGCGCGGCGCGCCGCCCTCGACCACCATCGCCTTCATCGCCACCGACGCCATCATGAGCAAGGCCGAGGCCAAGCGCCTGGCGTTGATGGCCGATGACGGTCTGGCGCGCGCCATCCGCCCGGCGCACGCGCCGATGGACGGCGACACGGTGATCGCGGCGGCGATGCTGCGCCGGCCAATGACGAACGCCGTCGTCGACTTGACCGAGATCGGGCTGGCGGCCGCCGACTGCGTGGCGCGCGCCATCGCCCGCGGCGTGTTCGAGGCGACGGCGCTGCCCTTCGCCGGGGCGCTACCGGCCTGGCGCGACACTTTTGCGCTGCCGGAGGTGGCGCCATGAGCCGGGCTCGCCTGATCAGCGCCGCCGTCATTCTCGCCGTGCTGGCGGCGCTGTTTGGCTGGCAGGCACACCGTGAAAAACTGGTGAAGGCCTGCCTCAACAGCGGCGGCGCCTGGACCGGGACCGCGTGCGGGCCCTACCTGCCGCGGCCGATACTCGAGCGCGATCTCAAGCGCTCATGAGTCGAAACGCTCCGGCGCGTAGGGCGCGGTGGCCGTGAACGGCGTCTCCCCGGTCATCATTTCCGCCAGCAGACGGCCGGTGACCGGCCCCAAGGTAAATCCCAAGTGGTGGTGCCCGAAATTGAACCACAGGCCGCCATGGCGCGTCGCCTGCCCGACGGCTGGCAGCATGTCGGGCAGACACGGCCGCCGCCCGAGCCACGGCTCGGCGTCGAGACGTTCGCCCAGCGGAAAGAGGTCGCGTGCCAGCGGTTCGACCCGCGCCAGCTGCACCGGCGTCGGCGGCGCATCGCGCCGGGCAAACTCGGCG
This sequence comes from Hyphomicrobiaceae bacterium, assembly GCA_035258605.1. Taxonomy (GTDB): domain Bacteria; phylum Pseudomonadota; class Alphaproteobacteria; order Rhizobiales; family Hyphomicrobiaceae; genus AWTP1-13. Next base: position 21,825 of record DATFXD010000156.1, read on the forward strand.
CCGGTGGTCAGCCGGATGCCGCGCAGCATCGGGGTCAGCGCGTAGCCCGCCTCCGCGTCGACGATTGGCCGCGTCAAGGTGGCGTTGCCGAGCGCGCGAAAGTGCATGTGGTAGCCGCGTTTGACGCCAAACGGAATGCGGTAACCGAGGCGGCGGAAGATGATGTCGGACCAGGGACCGAGCGCGATCACGACCGCCGGCGCGGCAACACTGCCGCCGGCGGTTTCAAGCTGCCAGCCGCGCGGCGCCGGCGCCAATGTGCCGGCCTCGCCGCGCACAAAGCGCCCGCCCCGTTCTTGGAATAGCCGCGCGTAGGCCTTGGTTACCGCCTCGGGATCCGACACGCTGACCGGATCGGGCATGAACATCGCCCCGACCAGGCCGCCCTTGAGATGCGGTTCAAGCACGCCCAGCCGTTCCCGGCTCACGAGCTCGAAGTTGACGCCCCAGGTCTCGCTCGCCGCCTGGTCCTTGCGCATGGCGCCGTCCAGCGCCGCGGTTGAGCGATAAACCCTGAGATAGCCGGTGCGCCGCATCAAGCCGAGGGCGCCGGCCTCGCCCAGCAAGGTCTCGTGCTCGGTGACGCAGCGCTCGATTAACGGCCGTGCGCCGCGCGCGGTGGCGGCGATGGCGGCCGGCGTGGAGGCGCGCCAATAGCGATAGAGCCAGGGCGCGATGGCGGGCAGCGCGCGCCAATCAAGGTGCGACTCGGGCAGCCGGTTGAAGGCGTAGCGCGCGATCAGCGCCGGATCGCGCGGAAACGGATAGGGCACCACGCCCTCGCGCTGGATGATGCCGGTATTGCCGTAGCTCGTCTCCTCGCCGGCACCGCGGCGGTCGATCAGCACGACGGACCGGCCCCGCTTCTGCAGGTGGAGGGCGGTCGACACGCCGACCATCCCGGCGCCGAGCACAATCACATCGCTGTCCGTCATGCGGCACTCCCTCGCCCGGCATCGCCCGCTTGCGCCATGACCCGCCGGCGTTGGTGGCTGGTCGGGGCCCCCGCGTATACGGCAAATGCGCCTCGCCAACAAAGCGCTTAACGCTCGCCGGCGGGTGAGCGCCGCTTGGCTGAGCCCGTGTCATCCCGTCGGGTCGCGACCGGCCACCACTTTCTTGAGCAGCATGGTCGCGATCAGGCCAACGGCGGAGACCGCCGCCATCGCCCAGTAGGCACGGCCGCCCCAGTCGGCGTAGAGCGGGCCCACCAGCATGGTCGTACCCCCCAACAGGATACCCGAGGTGACGGCGGCATAGACGGCCTGCGCGGTGCCGGCCTGGTGCTGCGGTAAGGCGCTCGCCAGGAAGTGGATGGCGCCGATATGGGTGGCGCCAAAGGTGAGGCCGTGCAGGGCCTGCAAGCCAAACAACAGCCAAACCGCCGGCTCGCAGGCCATCGCTCCCCAGCGCACGATGCCGGCGCCGGCGGCAAGCGCCAGCATGGCGATCGGCCCGGTGCGGCGCAGGAGCGCCCCGGCGGTGGCAAACAGCAGGATTTCGGCGCCGACGCCGACGGTCCACAACAGGCCGGCGATGCGCGGCGAAATGCCAAGCGCGCTCCAATGCAAGGTGCCGAAGGTGTAAAACACCGCATGCCCTGCCTGCACGGCACCACTGGCGAAAACGAAAATCAAGAAGGTTGGCGTCGTCAACAGCGCCATCACCGCCGCCGGCCGCGGCGGCGGCCGCAGGGCAGGCGGCGCCGCGCTCGGCGCCGGGTTGGCAAGCGCGTGTGCGGCCAGCGCCAACACCGTCGATCCCGCGATCAACAGGGCCATGATGGCGCCGGCATCGGTGTGATCGACCAGCCAGCCGCCGATCAGGGCGGCGGCGCTGAAACTGATCGACCCCCACAGCCGCATCCGGCCGTAGTCGAGCCGCACCGAGGCCATGCCCCTGATGGCGATCGATTCCGCCAACGGCAGGATCGTGGTCCAGGCGAGCGCCAGCAGCAGCGAAGCGCCCAGGATCGGCCAGAAGGTGCGCATCTGGGCGAGCAGCAGCTGGCTGGCCACCACCGACCAGGCGAGCCCGATCAGAAAGCGGCGATGATCGCCGGAGCGGTCGGCGGCAAAGGCGATGGCCGGCGAGGCCAACACCCGCACCATCAGCGGACCGGCACTGACGATGGCGATCTCGCGGGCGGAGAGGCCGGTCCAGGCGAGCCAGACCGGCAGATAGGGCAAACTGATGCCGGTGACGAAGAAGATGGCGGCGAACAGCACCGACAGGCGGACGGCAACGCCGCGGCGCCGCGGCTCGGCGATCATGCGGCCTGCGGTTGGTCCTGGATGATGGCGGCGAACAGGCCCGGATCGATGTTGCCGCCGGAGAGAACGGCTGCCACCGTGCGCCCGTTGAGGGCGATTTTGCCGGCCAGAATGGCGGCCAGCGACACGGCTCCGCCCGGCTCGACCACCAGCTTCAATTCACGGAACGCGAAGCGCACCGCGGCTTTGGCCTCCTGATCGCTGACCGAAAGCCCGCCGGCCAGGTGCCGCCGGGCAACCTCGAAGGTTATTTCGCCGGGGGTGGCCGCCAACAGAGCGTCGCAGATCGACCCCGACAAGGCGGCGTTGCGCTCGCGCTGGCCGTTTTTGAGCGACCGCGCCAGATCGTCGAAGCCCGCCGGCTCCACGCTCCAGATCTCCGTCGCCGGGCTCTGCTCCTTGACCGCGATGGCAACGCCGCTGATCAGACCGCCGCCCGAGGCACCGACCAGCACCAGATCTGGCGACGCCCCTAAGGCCGCAGCCTGCTCCATCATTTCAAGGCCCACCGTTCCCTGGCCGGCGATCACGTCGGGATCATCGAAGGGATGCACGTAGGCGGCCGTGCGCGTCTCACAGATCTTGCGCGCGATGGCATCGCGATCCTCCGTGACGCGATCATAGGTGACGACCTCGCCGCCAAAGGCCTTGGTTCGCTCGATCTTGAGCCGCGGCGCATCGGCCGGCATGACGATCGCAGACTTGAAGCCGCGCAGGCTTGCCGCCGCGGCCACGCCCTGGGCGTGATTGCCCGAGGAGCAGGCCACCACCCCGCCCGGGTAGGCGGCCTTGTCGAGCTGTGCGATTTTGTTGTAGGCGCCCCGGAACTTGAAGGCCCCCACCCGCTGCAGGTTCTCGGCCTTGAGCAGGACCCGTCCGCCGGCCACGGCATTGAGGGCTGGGTGCTCGATCAGCGGGGTCAAGCAAGCGAGTTCGGCGAGCCGACGGCGCGCCGCCAGCAGGTCGCCAAAGGTCGGCAACGACGCGGCCATGACACCTCCGGGGGGTGAGAGCAATGGGCTTGCCCACAAGCGCCGCTGCGGCCGCCTCTGTCAAGGCGTTTGGCGCGCCCTTGCCCCACAAGAAAAACCGGTCCGGATCACCGGACCGGTTTTCACTGAGCGAACCCTACGTCCCTGGATACGCGGGGCTCTGCTCTCCCCCATAGCCGTCTACTAGACGCGCACCGCAAATTCTGTCGTGTTCCGTGCTTGGCGCTTCAACGGCTTGCACCGCGCGCACCAGCCACCGGTGTTGTCGCAAATTTCGAATGCGCCGACAACCTGGCCGGGGCTGATCATGGCGACACCGTGGCGCCCTCGCCACAGAAGTGCCACCCGGCGGTCAAATTCGTTGACCGCCGGTCACATCCCTCAGCATTTGCCGAGGCCGATCGAGATCTTGGACACCTCGAGGCCTTTGGGCGCGATGCTGATCGACTGCTTGCAGTCCGACACGCTGACGTTCATCGCCGCCGTGAAATTGGCGCCCTCGATCGACAGCACGAAGCTGGTACCGGTGTAGCGGCCGCTGACCTGGCCGGTGGCCGAATAGGTCTTCTCCTCCCAGCTGCCGGACACCTGTCCACCCTTGATCTGGAGCTCGGCCAGCGCGTTGATGGCATAATCGGCACTGGCGCAGCGCATACTCTGGCGCACCTGGCCGCCACCGTCGGAGACCTTGTAGGTGACGGCGCATTTGACGCTTTCCGTGCGGCCGTTGCTCAAGGTCACCGAACCCGAGCCCGACCAGTAACCGGACAAGTCTTCGATCGGCGCCGCGCTGACGGCCAGGCCCCCGGCGGCCAGGCACAGGAGGAAGGCTATCGGCCCAAGTGTGGTGTGCATTGTGATCCAATCCCCGCGCCTCGACCGGTCATGACCGAACGGCGCCCTTCTTTGAGGGGCGCAAGATCCGACAAATACGCCACAAAATATCATGCAGAATTGCGGCACGGGGGCAAAAGGAATTCGCCCCACACCGCGCGCGGTTGCCGACCTGTGACCGCAAAGTCAATATTTGCGGGGCATAGCCCCGGGGATTGCGGCAAAATTTTTGCGCGCACGCACCCTTCAGGGCTCGCTTGCCGTGTCGCCCACCGCGGGCGCTTCGATGGCGAACAGACAATCGACGGGACCCCGGCCTCGGCCAACGCCAAGGCTGGCGCCCGACTTGAGCCCCTGCCACACAAACGCCTTGGCGCCGGCGATCGCCGGCTGGAGGCCGCCGCCGCGCGCCAACAGCGCCGCAATCGCCGCGGACAGCACGCAGCCGGTACCGTGGGTGTGCGGGGTGTCGAGGCGCGGGCGCTCAAAGCGCACCAGCTCGTTGCCGTCAAAGAAGAGATCGACGGCGGCGCCCGTCCCGTGTCCGCCCTTGAGGAGCACGGGGCACCGGGCCAGTTGATAGAGCGCCTCGGCCTGCGCCGCCGCCGCCCGTTCGCTCTCGGCCTGGGTGCCGCCCAGGAACGCCGCCGCCTCGGCAAGGTTGGGGGTCAGCAAGGTTGCCAGCGGGGCCAGGTCGCCGATGATGGCGGCCACCGCATCGCCGGCGATCAGCGGATCGCCGCTGGTTGCCACCATCACCGGATCGACGATCAGCGGTGGGCGTGCGCCGGCGCCGTGCCGGCTGAGTTCAGCCGCCACCGCGGTGACGATCGCCGCGGTGGCGAGCATGCCGGTTTTGACCGCGGCGACATTGAGGTCACAGAGCACCGATCGCAACTGCGCCACCACCAATTCGGGTCTGATCGCCTCGACGGCGTCGACGCCGCGCGTGTTCTGCGCCGTCAGCGCGGTAATCACCGAGGCGCCGTAGACACCGAGCACCGTAAAGGTCTTGAGATCGGCCTGGATGCCGGCTCCGCCCGAGCTGTCCGAGCCCGCGATCGTGAGCGCGATCGGCACCGGGCGCGCTTGTCTCATCGGCCAGCGCCCTCTTTCAGGATCTCGGTTTGCAGCTGCTGCGGTGTGAACCACTCCTCGAGGCGCGTCAGTCCGGGCACGGTTTCGATCAGCCATTGCCCGAACCAGTTGAGCGATCCGGTCAGGATCAGCACCCCGGTCAGCACCAGCAGCACGCCCATCAGCATTTCGATGCGACCCAGATGGCGTTTGAAGCGCTGCAGGAAGCTGACAAACGGCCCGATGGCAACGGCGGCGAGAATAAAGGGGATGCCGAGCCCCAGCGAATAGACGAACAGCAAGCGCACGCCGGCGCCGAGACTGCCCTCTTGCGCGGCCAAGGTCAGCACGGTTGCCAGCACCGGCCCGATACAGGGGGTCCAGCCGAAGGCGAAGGCGAGACCCATGACGAAGGCACCCGCCAGGTTCGCGCCGCGGATCTCGCGATGAATGCGGGCCTCGCGATAGAGCAGGGGAATGCGCAATACGCCGAGAAAGTGCAGGCCAAAACCGATGATCACCAGCCCGGCAACCATCGACAGCTCCGCCTTGTGGCTCTGGATCCACTGCCCCAGCACCGAGGCGCCGGCACCAAGGGCCACGAACACCGTGGTGAAACCCAAGACGAAGAACAGCGCCGCCAATAGCACGCGTCGGCGCAGATCGCTGCCGACGTGCGCGCCGGCCATTTCCTCGATGGTGGTGCCGCCGAGATAGCCGAGATAGGGCGGCACCAGGGGCAGCACGCACGGCGACAGGAAGCTCACCAAGCCGGCCAGCGCGACGCCCATGTGGATATAGACCTGTGTCAGCATGTCGCCGGCTCCGCTGAGCTCCTCCGGCTCAGGTAGGACGAATGCGGCGCGGGCGCAAGGCTCCGAGCCGCTAGCCGCCCGCGCGCACGATCTTGACCTGGCCGCGCGGCCTGGGGGAGATTTCCTGCTGGCGCTTGAGATGGTCAGCGATCACGTCCCAGACCGGCGGGCCTTCGACGTTCTCGTTGATCGAGCCCCAGCCGGCCACCGTGTAGCGGCGTGTGGGCTCGAGCGCGGCCCCGGTCCTGAGCAGCACGATGTTGCCGATGCGATTGCCGATCGGGGCATCGACATTGATGGTGTAGCCGATGCCGCCGACACGCACCATATCGCCGCCCTGCTGATAGTAGGGATCGGGATTGAAAAGATTGTCGGCGACGTCCTCGAGGATCGTCTTCAAGCGCTCTCCCGTCAAGGTCACGCGATAGACCGCCGGGTAGCTGATGGCGGTCATGTTGTAGACGTCCTCCCAGGTGATCGGCTGGCCCGGGGCTAGCGTCGCTCCCCAGCGGAAGCCCGGCGACAGCGCGATTTCGGCGTCGCGCGCGCTCATCAGCGCATCGCAGATCAGGTCATCGAAGGTGCCAGCGAAGCTATCGCGCCGGTAGAGCAAACCATCGTTGCGGGCGAGCTCGGTTGCCAGCATCGGCTCGTGCGGCGCACGCACGGCCTCGACCAACGCCGCCATCGCCGGGTCGGGTGCGATCGCATCGGCCAACACCGGCAGCAGCGCATAGGCGAAGTCGGTGACCCGGCCATCGGCGACCTCAAGATCGAGGCGGGACAGAAATTTGCCGTGCGAACCCGAGGCGACGAGCAAGGTGCGGCCGACCTTCAGCGGCTGCGGCAGCACGTCGTGGGTGTGGGCGGTGAGAATGACGTCGATGCCATGCACCCGCCGCGCCAATTTGCGATCGACGTCGAAGCCGTTGTGCGACAACAGCACCACCACCTGCGCTCCCAGGGTGCGCGCCACGCCCACCGCCTTGCGGATCGCGTCCTCGCGGATGCCGAACGACCAGTTCGGCACCAGCCAGCGCGGGTTGGCGATGCGGGTGTAGGGAAAGGCCTGCCCGATCACGGCCACCTTGATGCCGCCGCGCTCGAACATGCGCCAGCCGCGAAACACCGGCTCGGCCATGTCGCTGTCGCGGATGTTGCCGGCCAGCAGGCTCACCGGCGAGCTGCCGCGCCGCTCAATGGTGCCGAAAATCTCGCGCACGCGACGCTCGCCCAAGGTGAACTCCCAGTGTCCGGTTAGGGCATCGACCTTCAGCGCCTCGAGCACCGCGATCATGTCGGCGCCCTCCGAGTTGAGCGCCGTATAGGATCCTTGCAGCGCATCGCCACCGTCGAGGAACAACACGCGCTCTTCCCCGCGTTCGGCGCGAATCGCCGCCACCAGGGTGGCGATGCGATCCATGCCGCCGACCCGACCATAGGTCTGGGCCAGGGCCTCGAAATCGGCCGCCGTCAGCATATAGGCTTCGAGTGAACGCGCCGGGATGGCAAAGGCGTTCAAGTAGTCCTGCCCGGTCAGGTGCGGGATTTTGCCCTTGGCATCGCCAACGCCGAGATTGACGTCGGGTTCGCGATAGTAGAGCGGCTTTAGCTGCGCGTGGCTGTCGGCCATGTGCAACAAGGTGAGCTGCCCCTTGGGCATGAAGCGCAGCAAATCCTCCTGTCGGATGGCCTGCTGCGCGGCCGCGCGCGCCAGCCCCTGCTCACCGCGCAGCGCCGCGACCGCGACCGCAACCTCAAGGAATTCGCGGCGGGTTATCATCCATGCTCCAGGGCGGGCCGTGGTCTTGCGTCCACCACGGGGCGGCAGCGCTACTTGTTAACCGGGCTTTCGGGCGACATCACGTAGGCCGTCAGATCCCGGATCTGCTCCAGGCTGAGAAAGCCGCTGGCGCCCAATCGCGGCATGTTGGCGCAAGCCACCGCCGCCTGCGGGTTGTAGATGCGCTCGTAAACCGCCTTGACGTCGGCGTCGGCAAAATTGCGGGTCTTGCCGTAGGCGGCAAGGCTGGGACCCAAGGTGCCGTAGCTCAACTCCTTGGGATCGAGCTGGTGGCAGGCAAAGCAGTTGCCGCCGTTCTCGGCCCGCGGCGGATAGTCGGTAAAGCGCATGCCGTAGCCGCTCTGCGCCAGCCGCTCGCCCTTCTTCCAGTCCCCCATCAGCGCGACGCCTGCGGCCGGGTACTTGATCGCTGCCTTCTCGCGCGCCTGGATGGCGGCGGCGATGTCGGCGGGTGGATTGTTGCGATAGAGACTGCACAGCGCCTGGGTGTCGTCTTGCTTGAGACGCTGCAGCCATTCCGGCTGCGCCTGCCGCCAGCTGTCCTTGATCGCCCTGTCGAGGGCGCCGCGATCGAGGTCATGGGCCCCTTGGGCCAGCGCGCTACCGGCCATGCTGGCGACGACGGCGACGCGGATCAGCGCGCGCAGCATCGCGTCTCCTAGCGCTTGAGGCCGGGGGTGGCGATGACGCCGCCCTTGGCCTGGTTGACCAGATACATCGTCAGCGCCACCGTCACCTCCGACCCGTAGTCAACCAGCGGCAGGCGCATCTGCCAGTAGCAATCGGCGAGCCGATGCTGCGGCGTCATCACCGTCCCTTGCGAGACGCGATAGGCGGGCCATTCGCCAACCACCTGCCGCGCCTCCTCCGGCTGGCTCAGATAGGGAAGCGACTGCAAGCGGATGCGCTTGCCGGCATCGCCGTGACAGGTGGCGCAGGCGAAATCCATCGGCCCCTGCCGACGAAAGAACAGGGCCTCGCCGAGCGCCAGCGCCGCCCGTTCCTTCTCGTGCGTGAGCTGGGGAGCAAACGCCGCACCGTTGGACTTGCTGGCGACAAAGCTGGTCAGCGCCTCGAGCTCGGTCCCGCTCTGATTGGCCTTGGAGTAGGGCCGTTTGACGAGCGCGTTCGCTTCGAAGCCCTGCAGCTTCTCCATGCACCAGAGGAGCCGCGACTCCAGATCCATGACCCGGTCGGCATCGCGGAAGTAGCGTGGCAACTCGGCGAACGCGCCATCGATCTTGCCCGGCCCCTTGCCGAGGTCGCAGCCCTCAAGCGAGGCCTTGTTGGGTCCGCGCTTCTCCCCCCACAACGCCTCGCCGCGGTCGACATCGAGCATGCCCGGATTGGACCAGGGATCGGCCTTGAGCATTTGGCGGTAGTTCTCGAGCTCGCGTTCGGTGGCGTCGTCGCTGGCACCGGCGGCGAGCGCCGCGGCCGCCGGCAGCATTAGCCCGGCGATCACGGCGCAGAAGAGGCGTTTTCGCACGATCATCCCCTATCTGTGGAAGCTCTCCGCCAAGGTGTCAACGCTTTGCCGGTTGCGGCCCGGCAACCGCTTTAGGCCTGCACCAGGGCGGCGATCCCCGGCAGCGTCCGTCCCTCCAGCCACTCCAAAAAGGCACCACCGGCGGTGGAGACATAGCTGAAGGCGTCGGTGACACCGGCGGCGTTAAGGGCGGCAACGGTATCGCCGCCACCGGCCACGGCCACCAGCCGGCCGGCCGCGCAGAGCCCGGCGACCGCGCGCGCCAGCGCAAAGGTGCCCTCACCGAACGGCGCCACCTCGAAGGCGCCGAGCGGCCCGTTCCACACCAGCGTCTTGCAGCGTTCGATGACGCCCAAGTAGTGGGCGACGGTCTTGGGGCCGAGATCGAGGATCATGGTATCCGCCGGCACGCCGAGCGTCGGCACCAGCCGCGCCGGCGCCCCGGCCGCAAGGCGATCGGCGACCACGACATCGTGCGGCAACAGCACCTCGCAATGCCGCGCCTTGGCGGTGGCCATGATCTCGCGCGCGGTATCGAGGAGGTCAGGCTCGGCCAGCGACGTGCCGATGCCGACCCCCTCCGCCAACAGGAAGGTATTGGCCATGCCGCCACCCACGATCAGCTTATCGACCTTACCGGCCAGGTTGTTGAGGAGGTCGATCTTGCTCGACACCTTGGCGCCGCCGATCACGGCGGCGGTCGGCCGGGTCGGGTTATCGAGCACGCTCTTCAGCGCCGCAATCTCCTTTAAGAGCAGCGGGCCGGCGTACGATGGCAACAGGTGGGCGACGGCCTCGGTGGAGGCATGTGCCCGGTGCGCGGCCGAGAAGGCATCATTGACAAAGATGTCGCCGAGCGCGGCCAAACGCTTGGCCAATTGCCGATCGTTGCGCTCCTCGCCTTGATGAAAGCGCACATTCTCAAGCACCGCGATCTGGCCCGGCTGCAACGCCGCCACCGTGCGCTCGGCCGGCTCACCGACGCAGTCTTCGGCAAAGGCCACCGGGCGGCGCAAGAGCTGGCCCAACGCCTCGGCCACCGGTCGCAGGCTCAGCCGGGGATCGGGGCCGGCCTTTGGGCGCCCGAAGTGGGAGATGACGATCACCCGGGCGCCGCGGTTCGCGAGCGCCTCGAGCCCCGGCAGCAGGCGCTCGAGCCGGGTGGCATCGGCGACCTTGCCGTCCTTGACCGGCACATTGAGGTCGGCGCGGACCAGCACGCGGCGGCCGCCGAGGTCAAGACCGTCGGTGGATTCGAGCTTAGCGAGCGTCATGGGCGCTTGACCAGCCGAGCCGCCTCGCGCGCAACGCGGGCCGGCGTGATGGCAAAATGCTCATAAAGGCGGGCTGCCGGCGCCGAAGCGCCGAAGCCGGCCATACCGACAAAGCTGCCACCCTCACCAAGCCAGCGCTCCCAGCCTTGTTCGACCGCCGCCTCCACGGCAACGCGCGGTTGGGTGCCCAGGACCCGCGCGCGATAGGCAACACTTTGCGCAGCGAACAGTTCCCAGCACGGCATCGACACCACCGCCGCTTCGATCCCCTCCGCCGCCAGCAGCGCGCGCGCCGCCACCGCGACCCCAACCTCCGACCCGGTGGCCAGGATGGTGACGTCGCGCGCACCGCCCGGGGCCGATGCCAACAGGTAGCCGCCCTTGGCGCTCAAGTTCTCCGCCCCGGCCTCGCGGCGCAAGGCCGGCACTGCCTGCCGCGTCAATGCCAGGATCGACGGCGTGGCCTCGGCCGCCAGCGCCAGCTCCCAGCATTCGGCGACCTCGACCGGATCGGCGGGCCGGAAGACGTTGAGGTTGGGCATGGCGCGAAGCGCGGCCAGTTGTTCGACCGGTTGATGCGTCGGCCCGTCCTCGCCAAGCCCGATGGAATCGTGCGTCATGACGTAGATGACGCGCTGGCGCATCAGCGCGGAAAGCCGGATCGCCGGTCGGCAATAATCACTGAAGACCAGAAAGGTGCCACCATAGGGCACCAGGCCGCCGTGCAGGGCGATGCCGTTCATGGCCGCGGCCATGGCGTGCTCGCGCACGCCGTAGTGCAGATAGTTGCCGCTGAAATCTTCCGGCGTGACGGCTTTGTGGTGCTTGGTGCGGGTGCCGTTCGAACCGGTGAGGTCGGCCGAGCCGCCGATCAGCGCCGGCAGCGCCGGCACCAACCGCTCGAGCACCTTTTGCGAGGCAACGCGGGTGGCGATGTTGTTGGCTGCCGCCGCAAACTCGTCCTTGCTCAGCGCGATTGCCGCCTGCAGCGCCGCCTTATCGACGCCACCCTGAAGCGGACGCAGATCGGCGGCTGCGGCCGTGCGCGCTTCCCAGTCGCGGCGCGCCGCCGCGCCGCGCCGACCGGCCGCACGCCACGCCGCCAGCACGTCTGCCGGCACCTCGAAGGCGGGCGAGCGCCAGCCCAGTTCGGCGCGGGCACCGGCGATTTCCTCAGCACCCAGCGGTTCGCCGTGGGCGGAGGCCTTGCCGGCCTTGGTCGGGGCGCCGAAACCGATCGTGGTCTTGCAGGCGATGAACGCGGGCCGGTCGCCGCGCTCGGCCGCAGCAATGGCGGTGGCGATGGCATTGGCATCGTGGCCATCGATGCGTTGCGTCGCCCAGCCCGAGGCCGCAAACCGCTCAAGCTGGTGGTCGGATACCGCCAGCGACGTGGCCCCGTCGATGGAGACGGCGTTGTCGTCGAACAGCACGGTGAGCTTGTTGAGCTTGAGATGACCGGCGAGCGAGATTGCCTCGTGGCTGATGCCCTCCATCAGGCAGCCGTCGCCGACGATGACGTAGGTGCGGTGATCGACGGCGGCGTCGCCGAAGCGGCTATTGAGCAAGCGCTCGGCGAGCGCCATGCCGACCGCGTTGGCGAGGCCCTGGCCCAAGGGACCGGTGGTGGTTTCGATGCCCGCGGCGTGGCCGAATTCGGGATGCCCGGCGGTGCTCGATCCGAGCTGACGAAAGTTTTCGATCTCGGCCATGGTCATGCCGGGAAAGCCCGTGAGATAGAGGAGGGCGTAGAGCAGCATCGAGCCATGGCCGGCCGACAGCACGAAGCGGTCCCGATCGGGCCAGGCCGGATGCTCGGCATCGAACTTTAAAAACCGGGTGAAGAGCACGGTTGCCACGTCCGCCATGCCCATCGGCATGCCGGGGTGACCGGACTTGGCCTTCTCGACGGCGTCCATGGCAAGGGCGCGAATGGCATTGGCCATGTCCCGGTGGGCCGCCGACGGCGGGCTCTGATCGCGATTGGCCATGGCTCCTCGCTCGGTTGGCTCGCCGCAGCGGCGAAACGCGGCGCAGCATTAACCGCCGCTGCCCGTCCAGTCTACCGGGGCGAGCGAGGCGCATCGGCGCAGTTAAGGTCAAGCTGGCGGCGGTTGCGGGGAGCTCAAGCGGCGGCGCCCCAGGGGCGCCGTCCCGCCGTCAAGGGCCGGCGGCATGGGGTGCCGTGCGGTTGGCTTGGTTTGAGCGCCTGGGCAGCGAGCGATCGGGCTAGTTCTTTTCCAAATGCGGCATCGGATCGACGGGCTTGGAGCCCTGGCGCAGCTCGAAGTGAAGCTGCGGTTGATCGACGGCGCCGGTCTTGCCAGCCTTGGCGATCACCTGTCCGCGGCGCACCACATCGTCGCGCTTCACCAGCAATTGCTCGTTGTGCGCATAGGCCGACACGTAGCCGTTGTCGTGGCGGATCAGGATCAAGTTGCCATAGCCCTTGAGCTCATTGCCGGCATAGGCGACCTTGCCGCCCTCGCTGGCATGCACGTCGGTGCCCTGTGGCACGGCCAGGTTGATGCCGTCGTTGTGCGTGCCGTCTGCACGACGCCCGAAGCCAGCAATGACGCGGCCGCGCACGGGCCAACGGAAGCGACCGGTGCTCGGCTCCTCGGCCGTGATCGGCGCCGCCGCCGCCGGCGAAAGCGGATCGGCATCCGACACCTGATCGCTGCGCAGGGACACGAGCTTCTTTTCGGCCGGTGCATTGATGATGCGCGCCGTGGCCGGGGCCTCCTGCGGCGCCACCTGGCCGCGCGCTGCCGGCGCCTCGGCCACCGGCGCCTCGGCGGTCGCGGGCACGATCAAGGTGGTCCCTGCCTTCACCTGCAATGGATTGGTGATGTCGTTGACGCTTTTCAGCTCGGCCAACGTCACCTTGTGTTGGCGGGCAATGCCGTAGAGCGATTCGCCGGCCTTGATGGTGTAACGGCCCTGCCAAGCCGGCGGCGCCGCCCCGGTGGTGGGCGCGGCGGCAGCCACCGCTGGCGCGCGGCCGGCGCTGATCCCAGCAGCGGTGACCGGCGTCGCGGCGACGGGCACCACCGTGACCTGCGGCTGGCTGCGTGCGGCGCGGCGCGCCTGCCTGGCCACGGCACCGGCCGGCAACAACAGCTGCTGGCCGGGCTTGAGGCTCACGCCATGGTGCAGACCGTTGGCGTCGATCAGATCGGCCAGCGACACGCGATAGCGTTGCGCGATGGCATAAAGCGAGTCTCCGGCTTCAACCGTAATGGTATCGGCCGCCGCGGCCGCACCGGCCTTGGGCTCGCGCGGCGGGTTGGGTGCGCGCCGCTCGGCGCCGAACTCCGGCGCGGCCAGCTGGCGCCCCCGCTCCGAGGCGGCGGCCGCCTCGGCTGCGGGTGCGGCCCGATGCTCCGGCACCATCGCCGGCGCCTGCCGCCCATCCTCACCGAGGCTCGCCAGGCGTTCGCGCTGGATGCTGCCGGGGCGGGAGGTCCCCCAGGCGCCGGGGCCCGGCTCGTTGGCGCCAACGCCGATCGGCGTTGCGGCCGGCGCCAGATCGAAGCCCTGGCCGGGACGCGGTCCGGGCGGCAGGGCGCCGGTCGGGGCATCGCTATCGGCCAGATTGAAGGCCGGAAAGTCGAAGCGGGTCACGTCGGCGCTGCAGGCGCTGACGCAAACGCAAACCGCCAGCGCTAGCCCTGGGCCGGCATGCGCACTGGCGCTCCAACGCACGTTTCTGGACATGGGGGGTACACCTCTTACTCCCCTCCTCCATTAACGCTTAACGGGTTAAGGCGCCGTTAAAGGCGGTGGCATCGGCAACGCCGTTTGGACGATGGCGATGATGGCCGCGGCAGCACCGACACCGGGATGGCGACGCCAGCACGGCAGGCGATTCTGTCAGGCTTCGAGGAGCTGCTGTAAGGTCTGTCGCAACGCCTGGTGGGTGAGGTCGAGAAACAGCGGCGTGACGGAAATTTGGCCCGCGTACACCGCCCGCAAGTCGCTGCCTTCGAGCGCCATCGAGCGGCGCCGTTCGAACGCCAGCCAGTAGTAGGGATTGCCCCAGGTGTCTTGCCGCTCCTCGATATGGAGCAGGCCCGGATCGCGTCGCCCTTGGTTGGTCACGCTGATGCCCGCAACCTGATCGGGCTCGCGGTCGGGAAAGTTGATGTTCATGGTCGTCGACGGCGGCCAGTCGGCCGCCAGCAACTTGCGAATGAGGCCGGGCGCGTGTGCGATCGCCGTCTGCCAGCGCACGCTTCTGCCCGCCTCGTAACCGTACGCCTGCGACAGCGCCATTGAGCGAATGCCGAGAATGGTGCCCTCGAAGGCGCCGGCGATGGTCCCCGAGTAGGTGACGTCCTCGGCCATGTTGCCGCCGCGATTGACCCCGGATAGGACCAGGTCCGGCGGCGCATCCTTCAGCACATGCCGCACACCCATGATGACGCTGTCGGTCGGGGTGCCGCGAATGGCAAAGGCGCGCTCATCGATACGACGCATGCGCAACGGCTCGTGCAAGGTCAGTGAGTGGCTGGCCCCCGACTGGTTGGTTTCGGGCGCGAACACCCATACGTCCTCGCTCAGCTGCCGGGCGATCTCGCGCAGCGCATGCAGGCCCGGAGCATCGATGCCGTCGTCGTTGGTGAGAAGGATGCGCATCGGGTCACTCTATCGGGCCAAGCGATTGGTGCAACGTGTTTAGACGCGGGCCACGTCCGGTTGACGAGCCGGCGGCGCGGCTGATGGCAGCAACCTGGGCGGTGCGCCGCTGCGGCAGCACCGCTGCTAGGCCTTTTCGATCCGCCGCAGGCCGCCCATATAGGGCACCAGCGCGTCCGGGATCGCCACCGAACCGTCCGATTGCTGATAGTTCTCCAGAATCGCGATCAGCGTGCGTCCCACCGCCAGGGCCGAGCCGTTGAGGGTGTGCACGTAGTCGGGCTTGCCGCCCGGGCGGCGGTAGCGTGCGTTCATGCGCCGTGCCTGGAAATCGCCGCACACCGAACAGGAAGAAATCTCGCGGTAGGTGTTCTGGCCCGGTAGCCAGACTTCGAGGTCATAGGTTTTCTGCGCGGCGAATCCCATGTCGCCGCTGCACAACAGCATGACGCGATAGGCCAGGCCCAGCCGCCGCAGCACCGCCTCGGCGCAGGCGGTCATGCGCTCATGCTCAGCCTTGCTCGCTTGCGGCGTGGTGATCGACACCAACTCGACCTTGGAGAATTGGTGCTGGCGGATCATGCCACGCGTATCCTTGCCGGCAGCGCCGGCTTCCGACCGGAAGCACGGCGTCCAGGCGGTCAGCCGTAAGGGCAGTTGCGCCTCCTCGAGGATCGTCTCGCGTACGAAGTTGGTGAGGGCGACCTCGGCGGTGGGAATGAGCCACAGTCGCGCCGTGGCGTTGCCGCGATAGGCTTCGACCGCGAGCCGTTTGATCTCGTCGCTGTCTCGATCAAGCACGCCGCGAAACTCGGCCGCGGCATCGGCGCCGGCCAGGTCCTGGCCGCCGACCCGCTCGAGGATCGCCGCGGAGACCGCCGCCGCGACATCGGCCGCGGCCTCCGCCTCGCTCAACCGCGTCTGAAAAAGGTCGTCCATGAACTTCGGCAGATTGCCGGTGCCGTAGGCGGTGTCGTCGCGCACCAACAGCGGCGGGCTGCACTCGGTGTAGCCGCCGATGCCATCCTGCTCCGGCGCCGTGTGCAGATCGAGCATAAAGGCCGCCAGCGCCCGCTCCAGCCGCGCCAACACGCCCTTCAGCACGACGAAGCGCGCCCCCGACAGTTTGGCTGCGGTCTCGAAATCCATCAGTGCCAGCGCCTCGCCGATCTCGAAGTGCTGCCGGGGCTTGTTGGTCCAGCCGAACCGTGCCGGCTCACCGACGCGGCGGATTTCGTGGTTGGCCTTTTCGTCGGCGCCCACCGGCACCTCGTCGAGCGGCAGATTGGGGATGATGTCCAAGGCGCGCTTGAGGTTGAGGTCGGCCAGCCGCTCAGCCTCCGCGCCGGTCGCTAACTCTTGCCTGAGCGCCGCCACCTCGGCCATCAGCTGGCTGGCGGTCGCCTGGTCGTTGGCGGCCTTGGCCTTGCCAATGTCCTTCGAGGCGACGTTGCGGCGCGCCTGCGCCTCCTGCAGGCGTGTCACGATCTTGCGTCGCGCCTCGTCGAGCGCGATCAACTGCGCGGCAGAGGCGACGTCCTCGCCCGGCGTGAGGCCGCGCTTGTTGAGTGCCGCATCGAACGCGGCGGCATTGTCCCTTATCCACCTGATGTCCAGCACGACGCTCAACCCCCCGCAGACGCTGCGGCCAGCGGCGCACCGGTGCCGCTCGGCCTAGCTCGCTTTCGTTCGATGGCGTCGGGCGGTGGCCAACGCGCGCGTTTAGAGTCTCAACCCGTGGCGGCCTGGGCCGCCGCCTCCTTCTCGAGCCGCGACTTTTCTACCCGCGCCACCGCCAGGATCGCGGCCTCGTATAGCAGAATCGTCGGCAGCGCCATGGCCACCATGCTGAAGGGATCGGGCGGCGACAAGATCCCGGCCGCGGCGGTGATCGCCACGATGGCGTAGCGGCGGAAGCTGCGCAGGTGGCCGGCGCCAATGATTCCGGCCTGTGCCAGCAAGGTCAACACCACCGGCAGCTGGAACATGATGCCGAACCCCAAGATCAAGGTCATGATCAAGGACAGGTACTCGCTGACCCGGGCCTGCAAATGAATTTCGACCTGGCCTCCGGTCTGCTCCATGGACAGGAAGAACTTCATCGCCAGCGGCATCACCACGAAGTAGACCACCGCGGCGCCGAGAATGAACAACAGAAAGGTCCACAACAGGTAGGGCCGGAAGGCCTCGCGCTCGTTCTTGTAGAGGCCGGGCGCGACAAACTTGTAGATCTGATAGGCGATCAGCGGGAACGCCAGAAACACCGCGCCGAACAGCGCCAGCTTCAGCTTGGTGAAGAAGAACTCGTGCGGGGCCGTGTAGATCATCTCGATCTTCTGGCCCTCGCCGCGCGCCACCTGATAGGGCCACACCAGCAGATTGTAGATGTTGGTGGCGAATGCAAAGCAGATGAAGAAGCCAATGCCGATGCCGACGAGCGTGTAGATGAGGCGCTGCCTCAGTTCGATCAAATGCTCCATTAATGGAGCCTTTGACGCCTCAATTTCGTCATGCCCCTCGCGGTTGACGGTGTCCTGCATGGGACGCTCAGGCTCCGCTCTTTTCCGCTTCCGTCCTGTGCTCCGCCGGCGCTGCACCGGCCGGCGCGGGCGTCGGGGTGTCCGCACCGGTGCCGTTGAGCGAGGCTGCCGCGACCTTGCCGGCGGCAGTGTCACCCTGGGGTGCTTCGGAGATGTGATGCTGAGGTGCTTCGGCGACGTCACCCTCGGGTGCGTCAGCCTTGGGTGCGTCCGCCGGGGATGCATCAGCCTGGGGTGCATCAGCCTGGGGTGCATCACCGTGGGATGCTTCCGATGCCGTGCTGGCACCGGTGTCGAGCGCCGCCGCGACGCTCTTTTGCGCGTGCGCCAGGTCTTCTTCCACCGATTGCTCGGCGGCGCGCACCGATTGCTCGGCATCGCGCCCGAGCGACTCTACGTCGCGCTTGAGGTCGGCCAACTCCGATTCGCGCATCGCTTCATCGAACTGCGCGCGGAACTCCGCCGCCTGGCGTTTGATGATGCCCACATACTTGCCAATTGTGCGCAACAGCGCCGGCAGATCCTTCGGACCGATGATAAGCAGGGCCACGATCCCGAGGATCAAAAGCTTGCTGGAGGTGATGTCGAACATCGGTTCAACCTAACCGCGTGGAGCCACGGCAGGACCCCTCAACTTTGCGCCGGCCCCTGTCGGTTTGGCATCCGATCGGCGCTGCCGGCCCCGGCATTAGCCGACCTTGTTGGCCTGCGCGCTAGCCGGTTCCGCTGGCTTTGGCGACGCTGCGTCGATGGTCTTGGGCGGCCCATCCTTGTGCGCCGCCTCCTCCTTCGCCGCCTCGTCATCCTCGGCCATGCCCTTCTTGAAGCTTTTGATGCCCTTGGCGACGTCACCCATGATCGAGGAGATCTTGCCACTGCCGCCGAACATCAAAAGGGCAACCGCCAAAAACAGCAGCCAATGCCAAATACTCAAGCCACCCATTCGCTTGCTCCTCTCGCAGCCATGCTGCTTACGCTTGGGGTTTGCGGCACTATCGCAGAAAGGGCGTGGTCGAGCAAGTTTGCCACCCCGCTTGTATCTGCGCCTATGCCGTTGAAATCAGGGTGTTTCCTGCTCATTCGGCATTAAATCGTCGTCATTTACATTGGGTGTCTCGGCCGAAAATACCAGGACGCTTTGCGCATCGACGCTGATCGAGACCTCCTGCCCCTCCTGCGGCTGCTCGCCCTCCCGCACCAAGGTCAGCAACGGCCGCTCGAAGCCGTGCACAGCCACTTCCAACAGCGCCAGGTCGCCTAGGAACCGCGACCGCAGCAACCGCGCCGGCAGCCCGGCGCCGGCAACCCCGAGACGGATCGCCCGCCGCCGAATGCACAACACCGCCCGCTCGCCCTCAGCCAGTCCCGGCACGGCAAAGGCGCCAAGCGGCGTGCGCAAGGCTCCGCCTGCGACGGTATAGGGTATTTCGTTGATCTCGGAAAAAAGCCTGGCCACGAACAAGTCGGCGGGGTTGCGGTAGAGCTCTTCGGCGGTGCCGGCCTGCACCAGCCGGCCGGCGCGCATGACCGCGATGCGGTCGCCGAGCCGGATCGCCTCGGCCGGGGCATGGGTGACGATCAGGCAGGTGGCGCGGGTCTCCTTGAGAACGGTCAAGGTCTCCTCTTGCAACCGCTCGCGCAGCTGCACGTCGAGCCCCGAAAATGGCTCGTCCATCAGCATCACGGCCGGACGCGGCACGATCGCCCGCGCCAGCGCCACGCGCTGTTGTTCGCCGCCGGAGAGGATGTGCGGGTAGTCGCCGGCATAGCGCGACAGTCCGACGCGTGCCAACGCCAGCCCCGCCTCGCGGCGGGCGGCCGCCGGGGGCAGCGCCCGCAGGCCGAAAGCGACGTTGTCGAGGATGCTCAGGTGCGGAAACAGCGCAAAGTCCTGAAACATCAGGCCGACGTTGCGCCGCTCGGGCGGCACGAACCGCTGCGGGCCGGCAACCTCTTGATTGTTGATGAGGACGCGCCCGGCACTCGGCCGCTCGATGCCCGAGGCAATGCGCAGCAGCGTAGTTTTGCCGCAACCCGACGGCCCCAGCAAGCACACGACCTCGGCGGGAGCAATGTCGAAGGAGAAGCCGGCGAGCGCAGCCATGCCCTCGAAGCGGCGCTCGACGCGTTCGAAGGTTAGCCGCGCCGCGATGGTGGTGGCCGCCCTGCCGCTCGCCAAGCCACCGCCGATGGCGCGCTCTTTCGCTGTGCGCCGAGGACCGAAGATCACGCCCGTGCCCTTGCTGCCACGAGCGCCCGTCGCCCGGCCGGCAACCTCTAGCGCAAGCTCATGCACGCATCCAGGGGCAGGCTCGGCCGCCTTGGCCCGAGCCGTCGACCATATGGGTTGGCGTGGTTGGCCAAGGCTTGGCGGACCGCCGAACGGCCACCGCCGGCCCGGCTCAGGCTGCCCCCGGGGGGCCGTTTTCGTCGTCCCGGTCGGGGTCGAGCTCGAAGGACAGGGAACCGGTCAGCGGGTCGTCATCGCCCGCATCGAGGGGCACTTCGTCCGGCATCAGCGCGGCCACGTCGGTCGGCTCGGGCACCGTGAAGCCCGGTGGCAAATTGCTGTCGAGCAACCCCGAGCCCTTGAGCTCCGCCAGACCCGGCAGGTCCTTGATGGCATCGAGCCCGAAGTGATCTAGGAACTGTTCGGTGGTGCCGTAGGTGATCGGCCGCCCCGGCGCGCGCCGGCGCCCGCGCAGACGCACCCACCCCACCTCCATCAGCACATCGAGCGTGCCGGTCGACACCGCAACCCCCCGGATCTCCTCGATCTCGGCGCGGGTCACGGGCTGATGATAGGCGATGATCGCCAAGGTCTCCATCGCGGCCCTGGACAGCCGACGCTGTTCGGTTGCGTGCCGCTCCAGCAGATAGGACAAGTCGTCGGCAGTGCGGAACGCCCATTTTCCCGCCACCCGCACCAGATTGACGCCGCGGCTCGCATAAAACCCCTTGAGCTCGTCGAGCAGTGCCGCCACGTCGTCTTCGGACTTGAGGTGGGTGGCCAAATACGCCTCGGCCAGGGGTTCGGAGGCGGCAAACAGCAAGGCTTCCAGAATGCGCAGTTGCTGGCGACGATCCGCTGACGGCAAGTGTGCAACGTTGGAGGGTAGTCCGCGCCAACCTTCGTGCGCCATCAGCTCGCTCGGATCGATGACGCCATCGTCCGCTGCCTCGCGGCGCTCCACCGCGGGCTGGGCTGCCTGTGGCCGCACCGAAAGCTTCGGCGAAACCATGGGTGTCCTCTTCTTCTTCTGCAGTGTACTCGCTCCAACGCCACACGCTCAGGTCACGCGCTGCCACTGAGCCCCGGCTTCGCGCTTGCGCAGATAGATGGGGGCGAAGGGTCCCGCCTGCGAGAGATCGACCAAGCCCTCGCGCGCCATCTCCAAGGTGGCGCCGAACGAGCTTGCCAGCGCCGTGCGGGCGATGTCGGGCGCGGCACCGTATTGCTCCAGGAAACTGTCGAGCTCAACCCAGCTCGCGTCGCAGCGACCAAGCAGCACCTCCAGCCGATCGCGCGCCTCCTTGATCGACCAGACCACGCGCCGCGGCACCACGTGCACGCGCTTGATGGTGCGCTTGCGCTGATCGGCGTAGGCCTTGAGCAGGTCATAGATCGCCGCCGTAAATTGCCGTACCCGGATGGTGCGCACGCCTTCCGGCATGCCGCGGCCGAAGATGTCGCGGCCGAGGCGCTTGCGCGTCATCAGCGTGGCGGCAGCGGTGCGCATGGCTTCCAGGCGCTGCAGGCGGAACGCCAGGCGCGCCGCCAGTTCCTCGCCGGTCGGCTCAAGATCGCCGGCGCTCTCGCGCGGCAGCAGTAGGCGCGACTTCAGGTAGGCGAGCCAGGCCGCCATCACCAGATAGTCAGCGGCAAGCTCGAGGCGCAGCTTCTGGGCCTCGGTGATGAACAGCAGATACTGCTCGGCCAAGGCCTGCACCGAGATTTTGGCGAGATCGACCTTTTGCGTTCGGGCCAGGATCAACAGCACGTCGAGCGGACCCTCGAAGCCGTCGAGTGCGACCACCAACGCCTCGCCCTCGCCGGGCCCATCCTCGGCGGCCTCCCAGGAGGCCAAATCCACGTGCGGCTCCGGCCCCGCTGCCGCGCTGTCGCCGGCAGGATGGATCACGGCGCCCCACTGGTGGACAAGGTGTGCATCATCGGCGGCAGACTACACTGATTCAGGCACTGGCGCGCAAAACCTCCGCGACACACGCTTCAGCCTCGGCGACATCGAGCGCCTGAGCTGGACCGATGGCGGCGCAGGCACGCTCGAAGCGCGCCAGTCCCAAACCTTGCAGCTGGGGGACGACGGCCGCCACGGCCTCAAGCTCGGCCGCATCGCCGCGGCACAACAGCGCCAGGTCCGAGCCGGCGGCAATGACGGCGAGCGCCCGCTCGGGCATGCTGCCCGAGAGCGCGGACATACCCAGATCATCGCTCATCAGCAAGCCTTCAAAACCGATGCTGCCACGAATGACCTCGGCCGTGACGCGCGGCGACACGCTCGCTGGCTGCACCGGATCGATGGCCGCAAACACCACGTGGGCCGTCATCGCCGCCGGCAGTTGCGCCAACGCCCGGAACGGCACGAAGTCCGCAGCCTCCAGATCCGCCCGGGGTGCATCGACCCTCGGCAATGCGAGATGGCTGTCCTGGTTCGCGCGTCCATGGCCGGGCATGTGCTTCATCACGGGCAGCACGCCGCCAGCCAACAGTCCCTCCGCAACCGCCCGCCCCAGGGCAATGACCTGCTCCGGGGTGGTGCCGTAGGCGCGGTCACCGATGATGTCGTGGCTGCCGCGGACGGGAACATCAAGCACCGGCGCGCAACTGGTGTTAATGCCAAGGGCGATCAGCTCCATCGCCATCAACCCCGCCGCCAATCGCGCCGCACGCTGGGTGCCGGCGGGATCGAACGCGTAGGCCGCGCCATATGAGGCCGCCGCCGGCATCTGGCGCCAATAGGGCGGCCGTAGCCGTTGCACCCGGCCGCCCTCCTGATCGATCAGGACCAGAAAATCCTCGGCCGCGACGGCGGCGCGGGCCGCCGCGATCAGCCGACGAACCTGCGCGGGATCGGCAACATTGCGCTGGAACAGGATGATACCCGCGGGACGCGCTGCCTTGAGCAGCGCCGCCTCGACGGTAGTGAGTTCGAGTCCGGCCAAGCCGGTGATAAAGGCAGACCGCATGGGGTTATGCACGTGAGCGGCCGATGCCGCGCCCGCTTGGCCCGGATCCTTGCCGCTAGTAGGCCGTCACCCAGCAGCCGACGTAGCCGGCCGCCTTCAGCTGGGAGCATATACCGGAAGCCGCGTCGCGCGATACCGGTGGCCCGACCACGGCGCGGTACCAGATGCCTTTGTCGCCGAGGTTGGCTTCCTGCACATCGGGCGTCTTGCTCGACAGCACGTCACCATACTTCTGTTGCAGGTCGGCAAAGGCCTTAAGCGCATCCATGCGCGATTTCTGCGAGGACAGTACGGCGACATAGCCACTGGTGCTGGAGGTCGCCGCAACCGCGGGCTTGGGCAGAGCCGCCTCACGCTGCGGGGCAGGCGCGGCCGCGGGGGTCACTTTGCGCGGGGGCGGTGGCAGCTCGGCTTGGGCTTGCGGTGGCGCCGGCGGTGGGGCCGAAACCACCCGGACGGGTGGCGCTGGCACCGCGGCGTCGGCGCGTGCCGGAACCGCCTGCGGCGGCGGTGGCCCGGGCGGAATTTGTACGCGGGCGGGAGCGGCGGGCGCGCTGCTCGGTGCCGGCCCGACATTGTCGAGGGTAATGCCTGGCACCGTCGCGGCGGCGACGCTCGGGCCGCCAGCGCCCGGCGGCGAGATTGGAATACTGCGCACGCGCCGCGGTGCGTTGGGGTCCTCGGCCGCCCGATCGTCGGCAGCCGAACGCTGACCGTCATCCTCCAGGCGGTTGAGCAGCTTCTTATCGGTATTGGCGAATTCCTTGCCGCCTGTGAGCGACGGCTTGACCTTGGTCGGGCTGCTATCGGTAACCTTGACCACGGGCGCCCGCGTCGGCGTGGCGATGAAGTTCTTGTAGGTGTAGGCCATGGCACCGCCAAGACCGATGGCGCCGACCAAGGCCCCGGCGATGATCAGCCCACGGCGGCCACGCCGTGGCTCATCCCCGTCCTCCTCCTCATCCCCGTCGTAGTCGCCGTCACCCTCGCCATAGCTATGATCCCGGGCATGGCGGAAGGGGCCGTCGGGGGCGGCAGCAAAGGGTGGCGGCTCCGGCTGGCCATAGGGGCGTTCGCCGCCGCCGGTCGGCAAGTAGCTGCCGAGGTCATAGTGACCGGCATCGGGGTGCTGCTGGTTGTCCCATGGCGGCGCCGGCTGCCCCGGTGCCCCAGGCCCACGATCGAACGGCAGGCTCTGGCTTACGGGCTGCAGCGCGTAGGCTGGATGGCCGTCAGGCTCCGCCTGGGGAAAGTAATACCCTTGGCTGTGCTGTGGCGGCGCGTGCGGCGGGTAGCCTTGTTGGTGTGGATCGGCCGGCGGCGGCCAGCTCGCTTGGCCCCCGGCGTACGGATCGTGATCCGCCGCCGACTGGCGCGCTGGCGCCCGTGCTCCGGGTTGTCCGACTGGACCATTTCGCGACATGCGCGGTATCCCCTCAACGCGTTGGCCCGCTCGCCCCCTGCGAATCGCAACTTTACCGCATCTCAACTGGCGCGTGTACGCCGAGAATCGCCAATCCCGTCGCCAACACGTGTTGGTTGGCGAGGACAAGTGCGAGGCGCGCGGTGGTTAGTGTCCCATCCGCCGCCTGGATAAAGCGCAAATGTGGCATTTCATTGCCCTTGGTCCATTGGGCGTGAAAAGCCGAAGCCAAATCATAGAGATAGAAGGCGAGCCGGTGCGGCTCGTGGCTGCGCGCCGCGGCCGCGAGAACCACCGGAAAGGCGGCCAGCTTGCGAATGAGATCGAGCTCACCGGGATCATTGAGCTTTGCCAAGTCGGCCCGGCGCAGTTCGGGGGCGGTCTCGGTCAACTGCGGGAAGACCTCGCGCACGTTGCGGAACACGGACTTGGCCCGTGTATGGGCGTACTGCACGTAGAACACCGGATTGTCTTTGGACTGCTCGAGCACCTTGGCGAGGTCGAAATCGAGCGGCGCATCGTTCTTGCGGTAGAGCATCATAAAGCGCACGGGGTCACGGCCCACCTCATCGACCACATCGCGCAAGGTGACGAAGTCGCCGGTGCGTTTGGCCATGCGCACGGGCTGGCCGCCGCGCAACAGCTTGACCAGCTGACACACCTTGATGTCGAGGTCGGCGCGGCCGTCCGAAAGCGCCCTCACCACGGCGCGCATCCGCGAAATGTAGCCGACGTGGTCGGCACCAAACACGTTGATCAGGTGGCGGAAACCGCGCGCCAGCTTGTTGTGGTGATAGGCAAGGTCGGACGCGAAATAGGTATAGCTGCCATCCGACTTCTTGAGCGCCCGATCAACATCGTCGCCGAACGCTGTTGAGCGAAACAGCGTCTGTTCGCGATCCTCCCAATCGGCCTCGTCGTGGCCCTTGGGCTTGGGCAGCCGGCCCTCAAAGATCAGGCCCTTGGCGCGCAACTCTGCGATCGATACCTCGACCTCGTCGTGGCCGTCGGCGATCAGCGACCGCTCGGAGAAAAACACGTCGTGATGAATATTGAGCGCCGCCAGGTCTTGCTTGATGCCGGCCAGCATCGCGGCGACCGTCGTCTCGCGCACCAGAGGCAGCCAGCGCTCGTCGGGGAGCTCCAACAGGCGGCGGCCGTATTCGGCGGCAAGCTTGGCACCGACCGGCTTTAGATAGTCGCCGGGGTAAAGCCCGGGCGGAATCGCCGCGATCGCCTCGCCCAGCGCCTCCCGATAGCGCCAATAGGCCGAACGGGCGAGGGCATCGACCTGGGCGCCGGCGTCGTTGATGTAGTATTCGCGGGTGACCGCGTAGTTGACGAAGCTCAAGAGATTGGCGAGCGCGTCGCCGAACACGGCGCCGCGGCAATGGCCAACGTGCATCGGCCCGGTGGGATTGGCCGATACGTATTCGATGTTGATGGGCTCGCCGTGGCCGACATCGCTGCGGCCATAGTCGCCGCCCTGGGCGAGGATCTCGGCCACCACATTGTGCCAGAAACCCGGCGTCAAGGTCAGGTTGACGAAGCCCGGGCCGGCGATCTCGACCTTGGCGATATCCGGCGCCGCCGCCAGCTTGGCAGCGAGCCGTTCGGCGATCTCGCGCGGCTTCATGCGCGCGGGCTTGGCCAGCACCATGGCGGCGTTGGAGGCGAGTTCGCCGTGCGCCAGATCGCGCGGTGGGGCCACCTCGGCGGCGGCGAAGTCGAGCCCGGGCGGCAAACTGCCCTCACGCTCGAGCGCCTCGAGCGCCGCCACGATCCGCTTCTCGACAAGGGCATGGGCGTGCATGGCTTGGGTCCAATGGTTGCGCGGCGGTTCGGGCGCCGCCCGCGCAGGCAGCGGCCGACTAACGCAATTCCGGCGTAGCGTCAAACAACCGGCGGTGTTCCTTGATGGCGTAGCGATCGGTCATGCCGGCAACGAAATCGGCCACAATCGCCGCGCGCGCGGCCCCGCTTGCCCTTTGCGCGGCCGCCGCCAGTGCGCCCGACATGTCTTCCGGCTGGCGCAGGTAGCGCGCAAACAAATCGGTCACAATCGCCTCGGCGTCGCGCATCACCCGCATCACCCGGGGGTGGCGATAGACATTGGCGTAGAGATAGGCCTTGAGCCCCGCCGCTTCGCTCTCAATGCGGCGCGATTGCGCGATCGTGGCCCGCTCCGCCGCACGCACGCCATCGAGGCTCGGCACTGGCAAGGTCGCCAGGCGGGCCTGCGACTCGCGCACCGCATCATCGATCATGGCCGTGATCATGCGCCGGTTGATCTCATAAATGAGGCGTTGGGTGTCGCAGCCCGTACGCGGCACCGCGGCCAGAAAGCGTCCGGCGAGCGGCACCGCCTCCAGATCCTCGATCCGCAGCAGCCCGGCGCGCAGCCCGTCGTCAAGGTCGTGGCTGTCGTAGGCGATGTCGTCGGCAATGCCAGCGACCTGGGCTTCGGCAGGCGCGAACAGCGCAAGGTGCAGCTGTCCGGTCACGCCGCTTTCGGCAACCGCGCGGCCGAGCGGCGTTGACGCTTGCGCCGGCAGCAGCGGGCCATTGTGCTTGACCAGGCCCTCCAAGGCTTCGAACGAGAGGTTGAGGCCGTCAAAACTTTGATACCGGCGCTCGAGCCGGGTCACCACCTTGAGGCTCTGGGCATTGTGGTCGAAGCCGCCCCACGCCGCCATGGCCGCTGCCAGCGCCCGCTCCCCGGCGTGGCCGAACGGCGGGTGGCCGAGGTCATGCGCCAGCGCCAGGGCCTCGGCCAGATCCTCGTCGAGCCACAGCAACCGGGCGATGGCGCGGGCGATCTGCGCCACCTCGAGGCTATGGGTGAGCCGGGTGCGGTAGTGATCGCCCTCGTGAAACACGAACACCTGCGTCTTGTAGGTCAGGCGGCGAAAGGCGGCCGCGTGCACGATCCGATCGCGGTCGCGCTGGAAGGGGGTGCGCATCGGGCAGGCCGGTTCCGGATAGAACCGTCCGGCGCTGTGTTGCCAATGGGTTGCATAGGGTGCCAGCGCGCGCCGGTTGAGCTCACGCGTCTGGGCCGGCGCCATCGGCTCGTCGATCATGGCCTCTGCCATCTCGCCATCGAGGATTTGACAAGCTTCCGGGCCATCCTATCTTCTCAAAAGGAATCGTGCGCCAGCATAGTGCAACGGGCGCACAGGGCCAAAATGTCATGGACCACCCGAGTGTTACCGTTTCCGAACGGGCGGCGCGGCGGATCGCCGAGATCGTCGCCGGCGAACCCCACAAGCCGCTGCTGCGGGTCAGCGTCGAGGGCGGCGGCTGCTCGGGCTTCCAATATAAGTTCGACCTCGTCGGGCGCGCGGAGGCCGATGACCTCCTGATCGAGCGCGCCGGCGCCCGGGTGCTCATTGATCAGGTCTCGCTCGCCTACATGGCAGGCTCGGAGATCGATTTTGTCGACGATTTGATCGGCTCTTCGTTCAAGGTCATCAATCCCAACGCCACCGCCTCATGCGGGTGCGGGACGAGCTTCTCGATCTGAGACGATTGGGTGTGATCTGGGCCCGAGACCGGGCTCACCGACAGGCGCGCCGCTGGCTGCCTCCCCGCCACTTTTTCACCGCATCTGCAGCGTCTTTCCAAGCCGGCGGTCACGCTTTTCCGCACTGGGCCGCCGCGGCCCAGGCCGCGAGCAGGGGAGAGAGAGCTTGGATCAGAGGGTGGTTTTTATGGCGCTGGTCGCTGCCAGCAGTCTCGTGGCGGGGCCGGCGGGCGCCCAGCGCGCCGCGCCCGACAAACGGCTATTGGCCCTCGAGCCGCATACGCGCATGATCCAGCTGTGCAATCTGTCCGGCTTGGAAACCGTGGCCAAGGATAAGCGGATGGGCAAAGTCGACCGCGTCCTCATCGACGCGCTGGCGCAGC
Organism: Hyphomicrobiaceae bacterium; assembly: GCA_035258605.1. GTDB lineage: Bacteria > Pseudomonadota > Alphaproteobacteria > Rhizobiales > Hyphomicrobiaceae > AWTP1-13. The sequence goes on from DATFXD010000156.1 coordinate 50,104, forward strand.
CAACCGTGGAAAGCAACGTCGCCAAGGGTGCCGGCGGCGCGCTGCGCAGCAAGGGACAGTGGTATAAGTTCAGCTACCGCTGCGAGCTCACCAGCGATCGCACCCGCGCCACCCACTTCAGCTACGTGTTGGATCAACAAATCCCCAAGGCGCAGTGGGAGAAATTCAACCTGTTCTGAGGCGCCAACCCACGCCGGAGTGATCGCGATCTTAAGGTGGCGGCGGCTGCGAGGCCGGCGCCGAGATTGGCTGTGGGATCCCAAAATGCCACCGTTGCAAGAGCTTGACCCGGGCGCGCCGCTGGTGTGCAAAAGGCCATGCGCATCGCAACCTGGAACATCAACGGCGTCAAGGCACGGCTGGACAGCATCGTCACCTGGCTCAAGGACACGCAGCCAGACGTCGCCTGCTTCCAGGAAATCAAATCCACCAACGAGGCGTTTCCGGCGCCGGTGTTCGAAGAGCTGGGCTACGACCTGGCCGTGCACGGGCAGAAGGGCTTCAACGGCGTTGCGGTCCTGAGCAAGCGGCGTCTGGAGGAAGTCGTGGTGCGCGGGCTCCCCGGCGATGACACCGATGCCCATGCCCGCTATATCGAGGTGCTGGTGCCGGCCGGCAGCGGCATTATCCGGATCGGCAACCTCTATCTGCCCAACGGCAATCCGATCGGCACCGACCGCTTTGCCTACAAGCTCGCCTGGATGCGCCGCTTCGAGGCACACACGCGCGAGCTGTTGGCGCTGGAGGAGCCGTTCCTGCTGCTCGGCGACTATAACGTCATCCCCGAGCCCGGCGACGCCAAATACCCGGACGCCTGGCGCGAGGATGCCCTGTTTCAGCCGGAGTCGCGGGCAGCCTTTCGCAGCCTCGTCAATCTCGGCCTCACCGACGCCGTGCGTGCCTGCCAGCCAGGTGCGGGCATCTACACGTTCTGGGACTACCAGGCGGGGGCATGGCAGAAGGATCATGGCATCCGCATCGATCACGTCCTGCTATCGCCTCAGGCCGCCGATCGGCTGATTGCGGCCGGCATCGACAAGTTCACCCGTGGCTGGGAAAAGCCGTCCGACCACGTCCCCGTCTGGGTTGAACTCGAGGACCGCTAGCCTCGCAGGAGAACCAACGTCCGCACTGGCTGCTCGTCGATCGCCTGGCGGTGGCCGCCGGCGATCGCGGCGCGGCGTCGGAACCAGGACCTCGCCCTGTTGGTTAATCGGCCACAGGAGTGAGGAGTTGGGCATGTATCGGATCGGCGCCGTTGCGTTGGCGGCGTGGACGGCGGCGATCGGCATCAGCGATGCCGCGCTTGCGCGCGAGGCGACGTCGGGCGAGTGGGTGCGCTACAAGAACGAACGCTTCGGCTTCAGTCTCGAATATCCCACCGACCTCTTCCGCCTCGAGCGCACCTCGCAAGCCGGCGACGGGCGCGTGTTTGTGGCCCGCAATGGTGAGGCGCGCTTGTTGGTCGGGGCGCTGTCCAACAGCGACCGCCATAGCGCTAAGAGCTACCAGGATTTTCTCGCGCGTACGTCCTACGCCGGCTTCAAGATCGGCTACCGACCGCTGGGAGACGATTGGCTGGTGTTGTCGGGAGACAGCCAGGGCAAGACCTTCTATGAAAAGGCGATATTCACCTGCGGCGGCCGGCTCATCAGCTCTTTCGCCATGATCTATCCCACCGCGCAGCGCGCCACCTTCGATCCCATGGTGGCGCGGGTGGCCAACAGCTTCGTGCCCGGCAGGCCGTGCGGGGAGGAGCGCGCACGCAACGAGCCGCGGGCGCCGCACACCATGGTGGCGAGCCAGCCGCGTGAAGAGCCCTCGTCGGCAGGCGATGCGCTCGCTAACCGGATCGCTAGGGAGCAGGGGCACGATGTGATCGTGATCATGCGACGCACGGCGCCGCCCTACGACTACAAATACGTGCGCGGCTATGCCAACCGCTAGGGTAACGGAGGCCTTTGTCTGGAAGCGGGCGACGCCGAGCCGGGGTCGGCTCATCGGCGCCATCGCCATCGGGTTCAGCAGTGGCTGCCTGGGGTTTGTGTTGGCCCGTGCACTGCCATCCGAGCGGCCAGCGACGAACCCGAGCCGCACCGCAGCGCTGATCGCCGCCGTCGCCAAAGAAACGCGCGCCCAGGGTGCTCAGCCTCCGGCCGGCGGCGAGCCCGGTCAGAGCGGCAGCGGCGTGCAGCCGGCGACGACACCCCCAGCTGCTGCCCCGGT
>DATFXD010000157.1:0-29300 GCA_035258605.1 Hyphomicrobiaceae bacterium
TACCGACAACGCCTATATTCATGCCCCCAAATTGATGGTGTCGTCGGATGTGTCGGGCATTGTCTCGGATGTGCTGGTGCATGAAGGTCAAACCGTCCGTCAAGGCGACGTGCTGTTCCGGATCGATCCCAAACAATTCAAGATCGCGCTCGACAATGCCAAGGCGCAATTGGCTCAGACCGCGCTCGATCTTGAGTCGATGAAGCAGGACTATCAACGCATGCTGAGCGCTGCTGCCTCACAAGAGGCGCAAGTCGAGCTTGCACAAAAGACGTACGATCGGACTTCGGATCTGATCAAGAAGGGCGTTGCTTCGGCGCAGGCCTTCGATCAGGCGCGGACCACCCTCGACGCTGCGCTCAAGCAGCAGCAAGCGTTACGCGAACAGGCAAAAGTTATGCTTGCGAAGTTGGGTGGCGATCCGAACTTTACCGTCAGCAACCATCCAAGCTATCAACAGGCTAAAGCGCAAGTGGATGAAGCGCAGCGACAACTCGATCACACCGTCGTGCACGCGCCGTTTAATGGCATTGTAACCCAGGTCGATCAGCTGCAACCGGGGGTATACCTGGTGGCGGCGACGGCAGCGCTTACCAATACCGGTGCGGTGGCGTTGGTCGCCACCGACGACATTTGGATCGAAGCCAACTTCAAGGAAACCGATCTCACCTGGGTCAAACCCGGCGATAGCGTTGAGATCTCGGTTGACAGCTATCCGCAAAGAAGCTGGACGGGGAAAGTGGAAAGCATCGCACCCGCCAGCGGCGCGGAGTTCTCGGTGCTGCCGGCCCAGAACACCAGCGGCAACTGGGTTAAGGTGGTGCAGCGAATTCCGGTACGCATTTCAGTCGCGCGCATGTCGAGCGATCCGCCGTTGCGCTCGGGCATGAGCACTTACGTCACCATCGATACCGAGCATCAGCGGTCGCTGTCCGACCTGCTGTGAACGCCCATGGCCGTCGCATCCACGCCAGCCGAGACCGGCCCCCTGTCGAACCGTACCATGGTCACCGTCTGTGCCATGGTCGCCACTCTCATGCAGGCGTTGGACAACACCATCGCCAATGTGGCGCTTCCCTACATGCAGGGTTCGCTCTCGGCTACCGCCGACCAGATCACATGGGTGCTGACCTCCTACGTGGTCGCCGCAGCCATTTTCACTGCCCCGATCGGCTGGCTCGCGTCCTACTTCGGGCGCCGGCGATTGTTCCTGGTTTGCGTGATCGGCTTCACCGCCGCCTCAGCGCTGTGCGGCATGGCTGCTTCGCTCACCCAGATTGTGATCTTCCGTCTGCTGCAAGGCATGTTTGGCGCCGCACTCGTTCCGTTGTCTCAGGCGACCATGCTCGATCTTTATCCACCCGAGCAGCGCGGTTCAGCCATGGCCGTTTGGGGCGTGGGCGTGATGGTCGGACCAATCCTTGGGCCGACGCTGGGTGGCTATCTTACCGATGCCTACAATTGGCGATGGGTATTCCTGATCAACGTGCCGTTCGGCATCCTAGCCGGTCTGGGATTATGGGCGTTCATGAGGGACACCTCCCGTCAGCAGGGTCTCAAGTTCGATTGGACAGGGTTCGCCGTCCTCAGCCTCGGGCTAGCGGCCCTGCAGCTCATGCTCGACCGAGGTGAGCAGCAGGATTGGTTTCACTCCACCGAGATCATCGCCGAGTTCGTACTGGCCTGTGTCGGCATCTATCTCTTCATTGTCCACCTGTTTACGTCCGACAATACCTTCATTCCGCCGCGCATTTTCAAAGACGTAAACTTTGCCGCAGGGTTTTTGATCATGTTCGCGATCGGCATGATCCTGCTTTCCAGCATGGCCCTGCTGCCTCCCTATTTGCAGAACCTCGGCGGCTACTCGATTACCAGCACGGGCCTGTTGATGGCGCCGCGTGGTCTCGGGACCATGCTCGCCATGGTGGTGGCCGGTCGTCTCACCAGCCGCGTCGATCCGCGCTTGCTCATGTTTGCCGGCATTCTCATGATTTGTGCCTCGATGTGGTCGATGATTGGCTGGACGCCGGATGTCGATGCCTGGTCGCTGGCGCTCACCACCTTCACACAAGGCGTGGGCCTGGGATTCGTGTTTATCCCGCTGCAGGTGGTGGCGTTCGCCACCCTGCCCGCCGACCTGCGCGGCGATGGCACGGCGTTGTTTAGCCTAATCCGCAATGTGGGGAGCGCGCTCGGCATCTCGATTTCGTCGTTTTTGTTGGCGCAGACCACGCAAATCATGCACGCGCGTATTGCCGAAGGCCTAACCCCCTTCAATCGCATGCTACAGCACGGTGCTGCCTACCTTTTCTGGAACAGCGCCACCGCGCCGGGCCGAGCGGCGCTCAACGCCGAGGTCACGCGCCAAGCCTCAATCATCGCCTATGTCAACGATTTCAAGGTCATGTTCGTCGTCTGTTTGGCGACCGCATGCTTGCTGTTGCTCCTGCGGCGACCGCCAGCGTCCGCCGCCGATGCGGTCAAGCACGCCCCGATCGAGTGACGCAACGCGGGGCTCCAGCCGTTGCCGACAACAGGTGAGCTTGTGGCCTAGCGGGGGCGCAGGGTGAGCCGCTCCAAGCAGCAAGCAAGCGCGATCGCGATGGCGTGGCCTCAACCCAGGCCAAGGGCCGGCAACGTGGGCTGCCGCCGAAAACAGCAACTGGCAAGCGCAAGCGTCGAACGTCGCGAGTGGTTGTCGACCTTGCAGTGGCCGGCAAATCCTTGGCAGACGCCCGGCCCGTCACACAATTCCGTCTAGGTTTCCGCGACGCATCAGCAGCGGGAAAAATGCTAAGCTGCTGATAGATCACGCAGCACCGAATCGGCATGAGACATGGCATGCAGCCGCAGGAGGCAGGTTTCATGAGAGCGCCAAATTTTCAGGCAATAGTGCGCTGGGTACGCAGCCGCGCCAAGCTCGGCAGCGGGGCCAAGCTCGGCAGCCGAGCCGAGGTCGTGAGCCTTAGACAACGAAAGGGTCAGCCGATGTGGCGACAAGGCGACCTGTTCATCGCCGGCGTGGACAGGATCCCCGAGCGAGCGCGGCGGAGCCCTGTGCCGCATGGCATTCTTGTGCATGGCGAGCTGACCGGGCACAGCCACCGCCTCGAGAATGCCAAGTCGGCTGCAGTTTTTGCCGGAGCGCATCACTTGGGCGAGCTCTACCTTGATGTACCGGCGGGCGGCACGCGCATCGTACATGAAGAGCACGGCCCGATTGAGCTACCGCACGGGTTCTACCGGGCCTGGCGCCAGCGCGAGTACAGCCCACAAGCCATCCGCGTCGTTCAGGATTGACCGCATCCAAGGCGAAAGGCGGCGGCTTCATGAGCAGGGGTGAGGTGCTGAAGCCGCTCCAGATAGCGCCCCAGTCAGCCAGCACCGGCGACAACCTGCGCGTAAGCCGCCTCGATGCGTCCAAGGCCCCGAGCTTGGATACAGTGGGGCGGGGCATCTACTGCCGTGAGATGATCCTCACCGGCACCGCCATCGAGGAGCTGCCGGACGACCTCCAGGTGATCCAGCGCCTCGATGTCAGCCAGTGCCGACGCCTGAAGCGGCTGCCGGCCAACCTGAAGGTCGGGCAGCTGTTGGCACGCGAGTGCTCAGCCCTTGAGTCGGTGCCGGCGGGGCTGCAAGTGTCGTATCTCGATCTCACCGGCTGCTCGGCGCTCCAGGAGTTGCCCGCAGACCTCGTCGTCCGCCGTGGCCGGCTTTCGCTGCGCGGCTGCGCGCGATTGACGGCATTGCCGGAGATCGGCCCAATCGCGCACCTTGATCTTGCGGGCTGCCTCAACATCACCGCGCTGCCGCCCGGTCTGTTGGTGACGGCATGGATCGATATCGGCGGCTGCGGGCTGACGGCGCTGCCGCCAAGCCTGCAAGGCATTACCATTCGCTGGCGCGGCGTGCCGATCGACGAGCGTATCGCCTTCCGGCCCGAGACGCTCGACGTGCACGAGATTCTGCTTGAGACCAACGCCGAGCGCCGCCGCGTCATGATGGAGCGGTTCGGCCTCGATCGCTTCATGCGCCTGGCAGAAGCTCAGGTTTTGGACGAGGACAACGATGCCGGCGGGCGGCGCCGCCTTCTGCGCATCGAGCTTGCCGGCGACGAGGCGCTGGTCTGTGTTAGCGTCATCTGTCCATCGACCCACCGCCAGTTCATGTTGCGCGTGCCGCCTAGCATGACGACCTGTCGGCAGGCCGTTGCGTGGACGGCCGGCTTCGACGATCCCGATGACTATCAGCCCATACGCGAGACCTGATCAGGTCGGGTGGGGACGGCGGCCCGGTGGCGGAGCTTGCGTGCGGAAACATCGAGCGTGATTGAACCTGCCTTTGCTCACACAGGAGTGGCCGGCATCCATGACCATCAATGAGAACCTGGCAAAGCTGCACGGCTACGACGTCGTCGATTTCGAAGCGGGCGAGCCGTTGCCCGATCCGACGCAGAACGCCGTTCGTCTTACCCTCAGATTCGATGGCCCGTTCAGTGAGTTCTCGGACCTGTGGGCAGAATTTATGAACTCCACCGGCGTCGAGCGGACGCAAGCACTGGTGATCGGCAATTGGGGCAATCCGGACGACGGCCCCACCTCATCGGAGCCGGCGGTGGCGCTGATGGTCGCGAGCGCCGATCGGCTTGCCGACCTGCGGGCGCTGTTCTTCGGCGACGTCACCTCTGAGGAGAACGAAATCTCCTGGATCGAGCAGTCGGATTTGTCGGCGTTCTGGGGGGCGTTCCCAAACCTGGAGGAACTCGGCATTCGCGGCGGCAACCACCTGCAGCTCGGCGGCATCAGGCATGCCAAGCTGCAGACGCTCAAGGTTGAGGCCGGTGGCTTGCCGCGGGCTGTCGTGCACGAGATCGGCGCCGCCGACCTGCCGGCGCTGGAGCATCTTGAGATCTGGCTCGGCACCGAGAACTACGGCGGCGATAGCGGGCCGCAGGATCTCGCCGGCATCCTGGATGGTACGCGTTTTCCCAAGCTGGTGACCTTGGCGCTGCGCAACTGCGCGTGGGCCGACGATCTCGCGGCAGCAATCGCGACGGCGCCAATCCTCGGTCGAATCAGGCGGCTCGACCTCTCCATGGGCACGCTGGGAGATGCCGGTGTCGACGCGCTGGTGGCCAGTCCCGCCGTGCACAGACTGCAGCACATCAATATCGAGCACCACTACGTCTCGGACGATGGTGTCGCCAAGCTCACCGCACTGGGGATCGATGTCAATGCCGAGGATCGCCAGCAAGCCGATAGCGACAATGGGCAGGAGCACCGCTACATCGCCGTGTCTGAGTGAGCGGTCTTTTTGCATGACAGTCCGGCACCAGCTCATCAATCGGCAGCCCGCGGCATTCATCATCGGTGTCGCCGGTGACGCGCGCGTCGTTGGCTTTCAGTCGGCGCGTGCGCGCGCTGGTCTGTCACCGGCCGTTGTGCTGGACTATCGCGACCTGATCGCCGATCCGGAGCGTGCGGCGGCCCAGATTCCAGCTTCGGCGCGGGTGCGCATCGACTCGCCTGGGCGAGAGACCCAGGTACTGGCGGGCCTGCTCATGCATGGCATCGAACAAAGCGCGCGCCTTAACCTCCACCACCTGTCCCGCGGCGAAATCGAACGGCAGGTCGGCGAGCGCGGCCGGCTGCTGCCGCCCCGGCAGCTGTTTTTCGGTGTGGAGCACGTTCTCGGCGCGCTGTCCAGACGGGCGCAGGAGCCGGGCACACGGCGCATTCAGCTGCTACCGGATGTCGCCACGATCCTGCTCGCGTTCGACAAGGCGGCCTGCCACCGTCACCTGCTGGCGCATGATGTACCCCTGCCCGCGGCGCTCCCCAATATCGGTTCCTTCGATGCGCTCTATAGTGCAATGCAGGCCAAACGCATGCCGCGCGTGTTCGTCAAGCTGCAGCACGGCTCTGCGGCCGCCGGCACCGTTGCACTGGCGACCTCCAGGCTGGGGATGCGCGCCGTGACCACCGTCGAGATGGTGTCCGGTGCCGATGGCGTGCGGCTCTACAACACCCGCGCCCTTTGCCACTATAGCTCGCCAGGAGAGATTGCGCGCCTGATCGACGCCTTGGCACCCTACGGTCTGCAGGTCGAGGCGTGGGTTCCCAAGGTTGGGGTCGATGGCCAGATCGCCGATCTGCGGATCCTCGTCGTCGCCGGTGAGCCAGTGTTCCGCCTGTTGCGCAAGAGCAGGCAGCCGATCACCAACCTGCATCTCGGCGCCGAGCGGGCGGACGCAGGGGCGCTGCTGGCGCAGATGTCCGCCAAGGCTGTCGCTGCGCTTGATGACACCTGCCGTAGGGTGGCCGGGGCGTTTCCGGGCGCGCTGCACCTCGGCATTGATGTCGCCGTCGCCAGCGGCCTGACGCGGCACTACGTCCTGGAGGTGAACGCGTTCGGCGACCTGTTGAAGGGCGTCGCCAACAGCCAGGGGCTCGATGCCTACGACGTTGAGTTGCGAGCCATCGAGTGGGCGGCATGACAGCGGACGGCATCACGCCCATCTGCGCCCGCCAGCTGATCGGCTCACACGACGTTTTGCTGATGACGCTCGACAGCCTGCGCCACGATGTGGCACTGGCCGCCATCGAGGCCGGGCAGACCCCGAATTTCGCGCGCCTGCTGCCGGGCGGACACTGGCAGCGACGGCATTCTCCCGCAACCTTTACCTACGCCGCGCATCAGGCCTTCTTCGCGGGCTTTCTGCCGACGCCGGCTTCCCCGGGTAAGCATCCGCGCCTGTTTGCCGCCCGTTTTGCCGGCAGTGAGACCACCACCGATGCGACCTGCGTACTCGATGCGCCCGACATCGTCACCGGGCTGGCCGGCCACGGCTACCACACGATTTGCATCGGTGGCGTTGGCTTCTTCAACAAGCAGACGCCACTGGGGTCTGTCCTGCCGGGTCTATTTGTCGAAAGCCACTGGGACGAGACGCTCGGTGTCACCTCCTCCAACTCCACCGAGCGGCAGGTGGCCCTGGCCATCGAGCGCATCGCGGCGTTACCAAGCGAGCGCCGACTGTTCCTGTTCTTGAACGTCTCTGCGATCCATCAGCCCAACCGGCTGTTTCTGCCGGGCGCCACCGGCGATAGCCTGGCGTCGATGGCGGCGGCGCTCGCCTATGTGGATCGGCATGTGGCCAGGCTGTTCGATGCGTTGACGAGCCGCGCCGCGCTGCTCGCCATTGTGTGCGCCGATCACGGCACGGCCTACGGCGAGGCGGGCTTTCAGGGGCATCGCATCGCGCACCCGGTGGTGTGGGACGTGCCATATGCCGAGTTCGTCCGGGCGAAGGGCACAACTGTCGCTGGAGGCAACGTGCGCGCATGACCCTCGCTCTCAAGGCGCAGCCCCAGGCGTCACCCGCCGCCGATCGGGTCAATTGGCTGACCGGGTCGGCCTATCAGGGTTATGCCTACTCCTATCCGCACAAGACTGCCTATGCGCCGCTGGCGCCGCCCCGGCCGCTGACCGAAATCTGGGCCGGGGAGCCCAAGCGCGCGTTGGAACTCTACGTGCATGTGCCGTTCTGTGCCATGCGCTGCGGTTTCTGCAATCTGTTTACCACCGTCGGCGCCGAGGACGATGCCGTCACCGGCATGCTTTCGCAGCTGGCCGTCGAGGCTCGGCAGGCAGCTGCGGCACTCGGGCCGGCGCAGTTTGCGCGCGTGGCCATTGGTGGCGGAACGCCGACCTTCCTCGCCGCACGCCAGCTCGACAGGCTGCTGACCATCGTCACCGACCGTTTCGGTGCTGGCCCGACCGATCTACCGACTTCGGTTGAGGCTTCCCCGGAAACCGTGACCGCCGACAAGCTCGCCGTGCTCCGCCGGCACGGCGTGCAGCGGCTGAGCCTCGGGGTGCAATCGTTCCTCGATAGCGAGGCGCGCGCGCTGGGGCGGCCGCAGCGGCGTGCCGTCGTTGAGCAGGCCCTGGAGCGGATCACGGCCGCCGGATTTCCGACGGTCAACATCGACCTCATCTATGGTGTGCGCGGTCAGACTGTTGCATCCTGGCTTGCCTCGCTCGATGCGGCGTTGGCGTGGAGCCCGGCGGAGATCTTCCTCTACCCGCTTTACGTGCGACCATTGACCGGCCTGGCACGCAGCGCCCGCATTACGCCGGAGCCAGACATCCGGCTCGAACTCTACCGTGCCGCACGGCAACGTCTTGTTGCTGCCAGTTACCAGCAGATCAACATGCGCTGCTTCCGCCGTTCGGGCCCGGCCGCATCAAGGCACGCGCGCCACCACGCCCGGACCGACGCTACTGTGGGTGTTGGCTGCGGCGCGCGGTCGACCACGGCGGCGCTGCACTATTCGAGCGAGTACGCTGTCGGACGCGCCGGCGTCAGAGAGATCCTTGCTGGCTATCTCGCGCGGCCCCCGGAAAGCTTCCGCATGGCGCACTTCGGTGTGGTGGCGTCGCAACAGGATCGCCGGCGTGCGCTGATCTTGCGCGAAATGCTGGAAACGGCCGGGCTGTCCCGTGACGACTACCGCCGTGCGTTCGGTACGGACGTGCTTGAGGATGTCCCGCAGCTCGCGTTGCTCGCGGAAACCGGACTTGCCGTCGTCGACGAGGCGCATCTCCGTTTGACGGATGCTGGTCTGGAACGTGCCGATGCCATTGGACCATGGCTCTACACGGCCGAGATCAGCAAGCGCATGGAGAGCTACGCGTGGCGCTGAGCTTGTCCATTCTCTATCGCGGTCCGTTGGCAAGCTGCAACTACGGCTGCCCCTACTGTCCGTTCGCCAAGCGCCGCGACACGCGCGAGGCGCTGGCGCGCGACTACGCGGCGCTGTCCCGGTTCGTCGATTGGCTCGGTGCGCGACCAGCCGACCGCTTCAAGGTGCTGTTCACGCCCTGGGGCGAGGCGCTGATCCGCAAGCCTTACCGCCAGGCCATGACGCGCCTCAGCCACATGACCCATATCGATCGCGTCGCCATCCAAACCAACATCTCCTGCGATCTCGAATGGGTCGCCAATTGCGATCTCAACCGGATTGCGTTCTGGTGCACCTATCACCCCGGCGAGCTTGCGCGCGACAGGTTCCTCGACCAGTGCCGCCGCCTCGACCGCCTCGGCGCCCGCTACAGCGTCGGCATCGTCGGATTGAAGGAACATCTGCAAGAGATCGAGGCGGTGCGTGCCAGCCTAAATCCCGCGACCTATCTGTGGGTCAACGCCTACAAGCGCGTCGCCGGCTACTACACGCCGGCCGAGATCGAGCGCATCGTCGCCATCGATCCGCTGTTCGAACTCAATCTGAGGGTCTATGCCAGCCGCGGCCGCGCCTGCCGCGCTGGCGAGCAGCTGATCAGCGTTGATGGCGACGGCAACGTGCGGCGTTGTCATTTCATACGCGATGTGATCGGCAACCTCTACGATGCGACGTTCGAGCAGGCGCTGCGTCCACGCCCCTGCAGCAGTGATGCCTGTCGTTGTCATATCGGCTACGTCCATATGCGCGATCTCGATCTATATACCCTGTTTGGCGACGGTGTCCTGGAGCGGATCCCCGCAAACGCACCCGACCGAGACAGCGTCCAGCTGCGTCTCGCCGCCTACGCCCAGGGCAACATGGCGGTTGCAGAATGATCGGCGGCCCGCCCTGTGCGCGATGGGAGCTGACGGTCATGGCAACCAAGGGCGCTCGCCCTATCGAGGGCTAAATCCAGCCTTGCGCCGCCGCCCGTCCGCACCACGACAGCTCCTTGCGCACATGACGAATCGGCGACACTGGTGGCCGCCAACTCCATCGACAGGGGCTTATCCCCGGCCCGCTTGAGCGTGGGTCTCAACCCGCGCGAGGCTTGAGCCCGCCGGCGGCAATCACCGGCGGGTCCCGCGCGCTGCATCCAACAGTACATCGAGATGCGGCGCAAAGCCCGGGGCCGAAAGGCGTGGTGGCAGGGCCACGCTCGTGGCCTCGCGGGTCGCGCGCCAGCTTGACTGGCTTGCATGGACTCCGTGAGACAGCATACTGTCTTTTTACATAGCGGGGCGGTGCTATCAGGGGGGCCGCGCATGTCCAAGGCCATTGCGACGGCCGGCAGGAAGCTGCGGGTCTTCATTTCTCATTTTCCGAACGATTTTGACTTTGCAGATCAGCTGGAAAAGGCTCTCCTATATGGTGGTTTTTCCATTGCAGCGGGCCGCGATAGGATTTTATTCCTTGACAATTGGCAACATCGGCTTAGCCAGCTGATTCGCGATGCTGACGCCGTCGTGTGCGTGCTGCCGGCATCTTCGGCCACAAGCGAAGTCTGCCGCTGGGAACTCGAAGAAGCGGCACGCCTTGCTAAGCCTATTGTCAACGTAAGCTGCTATCCGCTCGACCAGATCAGCCTGCCAGTGCAGGCGACAGGCATTGAATTGATCTCTTTTTTTGCGGACCGGACGTCGCCGGGTTCTGGCTTCGGCGCCGGTCTGCAGCGGCTCGGTGTGGCGCTCAGCACCGGTGTTGGCTTGCGGCGCGCCGCCGACCATGAGCAACGCCGCGGTTTTGACGGCGAACGCGATGAGCCTGCGGACCTGCCGTCCCGCAATGCCGAGACCCCGATCGGCGTCACCACGAAATCGCGTGCGAAACTTGATGGGCCTGGGCGTAGTGGGTCGGTCACACGCACCGGGCTGCTTGCGCTGCTCGTATGCGCCGCCGCGGTCAGCGGTGCCGGCTACCATGTGCTGTCGCAACAGCAGGATGCGCTGCGCCAGAAGGACGACGCCGTGAAAAAACTACTGGCGACGCAAGCGCAGATCGCCCTGGTCAAAGCCAGCAACCGCGAAATCAAACGCGACTTTCGCAAAGGCCTGAAGGCGGACTCCTATTTTCGGGCGGATCAGGCGGCGCATGCTGGAGCAGATTCGGTGTTGGGCACCCTGCTCGCCCTGGAAGGCCTGCGGGACGAAACTTCAGACGACGAAAGACAACGTACGCGACCATTTGTGAACGAAACTTGGCGCGCTGCACAGGTCGGGTTGCAAAACCAGCGCGAGCGGAAGATCTTAAATGGACACACCGGTTCGGTGTTGGGCGCCGCATTCGCGCCAGATGGCAGTGGCATGCTCACCTTCTCCGCCGACGAGACGGCGCGGCTTTGGGACCCTGCCGGCGTGTTGCTCGCCGTTCTCCGTGGCCACGCCGACATTGTGACGAGCGGTGCGTTTGCTCCTGACGGAAGTGGGGTTCTCACGGCCTCCGACGATCGGACGGCCCGGCTCTGGAGCCGCGACGGCAGGCAACTCCTCACCTTGCGAGGCCACACCGGCCCGATCAGCAGCGCGGTGTTTGCACCAAGCGGTAATCGCTTCCTGACCGCGTCCTGGGATGGCACCGCGCGGCTTTGGGACGGCGATGGCACATCGCTGGCAACGCTGCAAGGTCACAAGGGCGTAGTCACCAGCGCCGCATTTGCCCCCGACGGTGACAGCATTGTGACAGCCTCCACGGATAAGACGGCGCGGGTATGGCGCCAGGACGGTACGCTGGTCGCCATCCTGCAGGGGCACAAGGGTCCGATCGTCAGCGCGGTGTTTGCTCCCGACGGGAGCAGCATCCTGACCGCCTCCACCGACAAGACGGCGCGGGTGTGGGCTCGCGATGGTACCTCATCAATCAAGCTGGAGGGGCATACCGGGCCTATCAGCTCCGCCATGTTTGCCGCTGACGGCACCTCGATAGTGACGACGTCTGCGGATGCTACGGCACGGCTATGGAGCGCAAATGGCCAGCCGCTCGCGGTCTTGCACGGCCACACCGACAAGGTGAACAGCGCGCAGTTCTCGGCCGACGGCGGTTATATTCTGACGAGCTCGGATGACGCCACGGCACGCCTTTGGGATCGGGAAGGCAAGGCGCTCGCGACGCTACAGGGCCATGCTGGATTGGTCTACAATGCGCTATTCACGCCTGATGGGGACCGTATCCTAACCGCCTCCTTCGACAAGACGGCCAGGCTTTGGGATCGGGAGCCGAAACGGCGAGTTGCACTGCAAGGCCACGCGGGGCCGGTCCAGAGCGCGCTGTTTTTGCCAGGTGATCGGCAGATCGTGACCGCATCGGATGACGGCACGGCTCGCCTGTGGGAGGATGACGGCAAGTTGCTTGCCACGCTCGACGGCCACACCGGTCCAGTCACCAGCGCGCTCTTTGGCTCCGAGACCAGCGCCATTCTCACGACGTCGATGGATGGTACTGCGCGGCTTTGGGCCCGCGATGGCACAGCGTTGGCCATGCTGCAGGGCCACACGGGTCCTGTCACCAGCGCAGCATTTGCGACCCAGACCGGCGCTATTGTCACCGCGTCCATGGACGGTACGGCGCGGCTGTGGGATCCTGATGGCCGAGCCCGGACCACGCTGCAGGGTCATACCGGTTCGGTGACCAGTGCGCTGTTTGCGCCAAACAATGGCCGCATCCTGACCGCCTCTGCGGATGGTACGGCACGGCTGTGGGATCGCGATGGTCAGCCGATAACCACGCTGCGAGGCCACTTGGACAAAGTCACCATGGCGGTGTTCGCTCCGGATGGCAGTCGCATTGCCACCACCTCAAATGATGCGACGGCCCGGCTGTGGGACGCTGACGGCAGGCTGGTTGGGGTATTGCAGGGCCACACCGGGCCGATCTTGGGCGCGGTGTTTGCCCCCGATGGACGCCGCCTGCTTACGGCCTCCGCTGACAAGACGGCGCGGTTGTGGAGCCGCGAAGGCAAGTTGTTGGCAGTCCTGTCGGGCCACGGGGGCAAGGTCACCAAGGCGGCGTTTGCTCAAAATGGAGGTCGCATCCTGACCGCTTCCACGGATGGTACCGCACGCGTCTGGGACCTTGACGGCAAGCCCCTTGCCACGCTGGAAGGACACAGCGGATCGGTCAATGACGCGGTATTTTCCCAGGACGGCCGGCGCATACTCACACCCTCTGATGACGGTACCGCGCGGATCTGGGACTCTTTTACCAACACCCAAGAGCTCGTTGATCGCGCCAAAGCTGAAGTGCCGCGCTGTCTGACGCCGGAGCAGCGTCTGGTCTACTATCTCCCCGTGCAGCCGCCCACGTGGTGCCGACGCATGAACAAGTGGCCCTACGACGTTGCCGCGCAAACCGCGCAGGCTCACTAGACGACCTCACGCCGCAACTGATGTCGGCGGGACGGCTCCGCGCGAGCTTGATCTCCTTCATCCTGAGCGTCGCGGGAAGGCTTGGTCTTTCCGAACGGGGGCGGGCGAAGCCAGGAGCGCTGGCGCGCCCTGCGGGAGATCAGAATGGTTGCGTCCCCGCTAGATCCTTGACCCTTGCCGGCCTTAGCCGGCATCTGGGCGTCAGCCGGCAATGTGGGCCTCGGATCGGTAGTCTTGCGAGGCAAATCCCGGGGGACACCTGATGGTGTGCCGGCACCTCGACTGCGACCGTCAGGCAGCCAATCTGACCTGCTGCAAGGGAACTCGTGGCGCGCAATGACACTCTTCACAAAGAAAGTTGCGGGGCTTGGACTGATCATCCTGGGCGGATTAATCCTGACGCATGGCGCTTCCGCCGGACGAACCTGGGAAACTCTGACCGGACTGTTGCTGGCCGCGATCGGTGCGGCGCTTCTTGCCTTGAAGATCGTCCGGCGCAATGCTCCTCCGACTCGGGGTTAGCCGCAATTTCTCAAGCTAGCTGGTTAGGCCCATACTGATCAGCGATGGCCGCGTTCAGTGGCCGGAGCCGGCCACCAAATACGACGCCAGCCAGTGGGCCGCTACCGCTATGGCAGCTGACCCCAGCGTTGCCTACTACGGATGAACTTCGCGGCAAAAGCTTCTCCGAGGCTGGCGACGCTGGCACCGAAGATGGTGAGCGGCCTCACGCCTGGATCGCGGTAGTGCGGCTGCCGCGACCTCGGTTTGAGCAGCGTGGGTGGTCGACACCAGTTGATATGTTGCGCCCCGGGAAGAAGAGGTCCCGCAGCCACCACCGATGCCGGGCCACATGCCCCACCTATGACCCACCACGTTGGCCCGTCTAACGCGAGCTCTCTTTCGGCCCTGGCAGGTGGCGCCGAGGTTGATTGAATGGGATCGCGGGTGGTGTAGACGGGCTGTGCTTTGCATCACTGCGCTTTTGCGCCAGTGCGTTAGCATTGAGCGCTCGCAACTATCGCAGCCGCAAGTCGCGCGGACGACGATGAGCGGACGCGGTTTCGAATGCATCAGCTCGGTGAGGGATTTTCTTCATACCGCGAACTGTCGACCGCAAACGAGGCGCCAACGTGGGCCCCGCGCATACGGTGGTGGCTGTGAGGCGGTGCCGTCCAGTTGAACGGAGCATGCGCGCGTGAGACGGCGAGAGTTTATCGCGTTTGTCGGTGGACTGGTTACCTGGAACCCCACTGCACGCGCGCACCGGCCAAGCAAGCCGCCTCGCATTGGCATGTTGGAGAGGACGTCAGTTGCGATCAACGCGGCTAATCTGGAGGGTTTCCGGGAAGGTTTGCGCGACCTCGGTCACTCAGAGGGCGACAGTTATGTTATCGAGTATCGATCCGTGGATGGCATCGACGAAGCACTCCCGAAGTTGGCGGCTGAACTGGTCCGCCTGAACGTCGATGTGATCGTAACCAGAGGCACTCCCGCAACCCTGGCGGCCAAGACTGCGACCGCAACGATCCCGGTGATCATGGTCGGCATTGGTGATCCAGTCGGGCAAGGCATCGTCGCCAGTCTCGCTTGGCCTGGTGGGAACGTGACCGGGCTGAGTGCACTTGTGACCGATCTCTACGCAAAACGCGTGCAATTGCTCAGAGAACTTGTTCCTGGAGCAACACGAATTGCGGCGCTCTTCAACATGAGCAATCTCGCGATACCTCCACAATGGATGGAGGTGGAGCGGACCGCTCGATCATTGGCCATGCAACCCCAGCTTCTCGATGTACGAAAGCCTGATGATTTAGGACCGGCGTTCATTGCCGCCACGGGGCAAGCCGCGGACATACTCATTGTCGGCCTCGAGACACTGACACAGGCCAATCAACGGATTATTGTTGACCTCGCGCTGCGGCATCGGTTGCCAGCGATCTACGCATCCAAGGAGTTTACGGGCGGCCTGTTGATATATGGCGTGAATTACCCCGATCAGTATCGCCGCGCGGCGCGCTTTGTCGATAAGATCCTGCGAGGCACCAAACCCGCCGAACTGCCGGTTGAGCAGCCAACAAAATTGGAGCTGGTCGTCAACCTCAAGACCGCCAGGGCGCTGGCGCTCACCATACCGCCGATGCTGCTCGCCCGCGCCGACGAGGTCATCGATTAGTCGGCACCGCGACCCGCAACCTGGTGCAGGTCGCCCGGGTCCCGTCCTTGGAGCGGCGACCGAACACCAAATCGATCAGCAATTCGCGGGGCAGCTTGGAAGTTTTCTGTCACCATGCAGATGCCGGCGCGCTTGGGCTTGGCGCGGCCTAGGTGTGAATGCGATTTTCCCCGAGCCCGATAACAAGCTCGGGCTGGCGTCGGACGAGAGGCAACATGCGGCAGCACCCGCGGGTCATTCTCTTTCGAACATCTCCGCCGCGATCCGAGAGTGGCCAACGCCTGGATCGGCATCGGGTGAAGAGCGGACTTTCACCAAGGCTTGGCATAGCCTACTGTGGTGAGTTCCGTCATTGGGTCGCAGATCATGAGCCGCTTCTGGAGTCCAGTCGTTCACGGCCTGTCGCCATACGTGCCCGGTGAGCAGCCAAAGATTGATGGTATCATCAAGCTCAATACCAACGAGAATCCTTACCCGCCTTCGCCTCGCGTCGTGGCTGCGATCGCATCCGCAACCGATCGGCTGCGGCTCTACCCCGATCCGCGCGCTTCCGATCTGCGCCAAACGATCGCGGCCTACTACCATGTTGCGCCTGAGCAAGTGTTCGTAGGCAACGGCTCGGATGAGGTTCTCGCCCACGCCTTCCATGCCCTGCTCAAGCATGATGCGCCGCTCCTGTTCCCCGACATCACCTACAGTTTCTACCCGGTCTACTGCGGCTTATACGGAATTCGTTACGAGGTGGTGCCGCTTGATGCGGCAATGAGGGTGCAAATTGCAGATTTCCGGCGGCCATGCAGCGCCATTGTTCTGCCCAATCCGAACGCCCCCACCGGCATTGGTCTGGCGCGCGAGGCGATCGAAACACTGGTGAGCGAACATCCGCAGCAATTGGTGGTGGTCGACGAGGCCTACGTCGACTTCGGCGCCGAGAGCGCCGTGTCGCTGGTGGCGCATCACGACAATCTGCTGATCGTCCAGACCCTCTCCAAGTCGCGGGCCCTGGCTGGTCTAAGAGTGGGCTTTGCCATTGGCCAGCGGCCTTTAGTCGAGGCGCTGGAACGGGTGAAGGACAGCTTCAACTCCTATCCCCTTGGCTGCCTCGCCATCGCCGGTGCGGTGGCGGCGATAGAGGACGATGCATGGTTTCAGGAAACGCGCAAACGCATCATTGCCAATCGCGAATTGCTCGTTCGCGCTCTCTCTGAGTTGGGCTTCGAGGTCCTACCGTCCCTGGCGAACTTCGTGTTCGCGCGTCATCGACAGCGTGGTGGCGCACATCTCGCTGCCCAGCTGCGAGAACACGGCGTCTTGGTACGCCACTTCCCGAAGCCCCGGATCGAAGACTTCCTGCGCATTACGGTCGGCACCGAGGAGCAGTGCAACCACTTGATTGCTCTGGCGCGTAGTTTGCTTTGATCGCGAGGCGCATGGCCGCGTTCGCCTGGCGATATCGTTGCGGCGGGAGAGCCCGGCGCCTTACGCGCGCACCCATGTTTTCAGCCGCACCCAAAGGGCGCGCGCCCGTAGTCCTCGGTGTTCGTGGGCTAACCCAAGCGATCGGCGTATTGGGTCAATATCACCTCGGTTCGGCCGCTGGCCGGCGAATAGCTGGTAATCTTGTCCGGCGGCCGAAATCCGTCGCGCAGGAATAATTCACGCAGCATCGGCAGGTTGTCGGCCGAGGAGGTCGCATTCGCCGCGTGATCCAGTGCTTCGAGTTGCTCGAAAGGAAAACTTCCTCTTGGGGCGTCCGACAAACCCCAGTAATCCCATGGAAGCACCTCGACTTTGTTCAGGCAAGCGAGGTCACGTACGACGCTCCCTCGCGCAAACCACAGTCCGTGAATGCCAATGCTCGAGACACCCAGTTGGTCAGGGTCAATCTCCCCTTGTCGCGCCATCCTCCAGGCGTCACCTGCGATCAGGAATTGGTCTCGCGGCAGATCGAGGGTGTCGATAGTGATGGAGTATTTTTGGCGGACACCGGCATCGACATTGGCGTCAACCAACACCCAGCGCGCGCCTTCGCCGTTCCAGTACTCGCAAACCCAATGATCGTCCAAGAAATCAGGATTGATCCGGAGATATCGGTTAAAGCCACATCGCAAACGTGCGGCTATGCCGACCCGGCGCAGGAGCGCGCATAACACCAGCGCATAGTCTCGGCAGCTACCAACAAGGCGGTGCACGGGTTGGCGGGTGTGGGTGAGGGGCCGTGCGTCCATGCGCAAGAGCAGGGCGAGCATCGCGGAAAAGTAACGTGTATCAACTTCGCCAAGCCTGTCGCCGGCGGGCCTGGGCTCATACAAATCCAAAAAGTCTTTGTCGATCACCAGGCCTTGTACGAGCTCGACAAGATCTGGCACAGACCGTGGCAGCTGTGCCAAACACTCCGCGTATGGTCCAGGGTCGGTCGCGTGGCTGGGTAGAGTGTAGTAGGCCAAGATATCCTTCATGGCGAGACTTTGCCACACTGCAGGAGCAACGCAATCGGCCGCAGTATCTCATGACGAACCCGATGACGCCACTGCGCCAGGACATGATCGAGACACGACCACGTGCAATCTGTCGCTGCGGATCAGCGCGGCCGTGGTCGCGCGCAAGCTCGTGACACCCTATCCGACCGCGTCCGACAAGCTGTTTCGAGACGTGTGCCATTGGGGTGCACACGTCTTGCCGAGGCCATTTGCCATCTCATGGCACAATGCGTGAGCGCGAGGATCTTGCCGAGCAGAGCCCGCTGCAGGAAGACGAGCGCGACCGCGCATTCCCTTGACCACGTCTCGCACTGCCTCCGGGCAATGCTCGTTTCCGCCTGATGCCGCCCTCTGACATTGTCGTCCTGCGGCAACTGCCTGCGATGGGCATCGAGGCCTGGTTCCCGATGATATTCCCCTAGGGTCAACGAGTGGGTCGATGAGACGGGGCCTGTTCATCACGCTCCTGGGTGGCGCAACGCTAGCCCCACCGGGGTGGTGCGTGGGCAGCAACCGCGCAGCTGCCGAACCATCGGATTTCTCGGCCTGCGCCCCCCGTACGCTCGATAGCCCGAACCCTGCGCCGTCGCATGCATAGCTGCGATGCTTGCTGACTTGCCGATGTGACGATCGCATTAGTTTGCGCGAACCAATCGGCGGCCGTCTCGGGTGGGACGTTGGTTGCGCTCCCGGTCTACCGCGCTCCGCGATGGTAGCGTTCTTGATGGCGGGGAAGCCTTCATGGGTTCCGATCCCCTAGGCGAGACCGTGCTTCGGTGGATGGCGCAAATCAATGTGATGTCTGCTGCCCCAACTGACAAATATCTGATGTCACTTGTCGGCATTTTATCAGTTTTTTGACCGCTTGTTGCCGGGCAGCTACATCGTTCTTCGCTAGACGGGGCTAGACTCTGATGCGCGTGCGGGTTTCCTGCCACACGCAGGAGATGTGACCCGGTGCGGTTGCTGGCTAGCGTTGCAATTTGCGCTTGTCACAGGGGTGCTGGGCGTGGTCATAGGGGTCCTTTCCTGTTTTGGACTGCCTGCCAAGGGCAAGGGGGGTGTTGCCGCCTTCTGCTCTTCTGGCGGACGCCCGGGATATTGTAGTGAGTAGGTGGTGTGGGGTTTACCAATGCAATTCAAGGGTGAACTGAAGATTCGAGCGGCCTGGCGAATCGTTGCGTCGGCACATGAGCAGTGGCAGCAGACCGGCTTGATCGAACCTGAACAGCTGGCCACGGTGCGGAGGGTGCAAATCGAGATGGCGCAGCACCTCGCCAAGTTCGAGGACGGGCCGGCCGTCTTGTTTACAGCATGGAATATGCGCCGCCAGCTGCGCCACATCGAGCAGATGGCGAGCGACCTCATCTGCTTGAGCGAGGAACACGCAACGCGTGGCGCATCCGGTGTCGAGCGAGCTGGCTCCTAGCTTCGCCACGTTTTCGGCCTGAGCGAAAAGCGCTCCTCTGGTCTTTCACAGCAGGGCCAGCTGTCTCCTGCAGCTTACCTGTAGCGAGCGCTTTTCCTTACTCTGCCGGTACAGCCGCACACATGTCGCTTGGTCTTGTTGTTCTGGCATCCGCCGTTGTGTTTGCACTGATAGTCGCGGCCCTGCCTTTGTGGGACATCAGGCGGCAGCTTTTGGCGACCTGGGACGCGCGGGACCTGGCGGTGCTGGGGCTGACAGTCCTTGCTGTGCTGCTCCCCGTTGCCGTGTTCGTGATGGCGTCGCCATACGTTGCCTGGCTGGGGAATATCATTCCCAGATCCCTGATGCCCGATGAACCGCAAACTGTTTCCGATCAAGCCGCCGTTGCCCAGAACCTCAATGGTCGAGCGGAACTTTATCGCTCCCAAGGACGCTACCATGAGGCAGAGGCGCTAATCAGGGAGGCGTTGGCAATCGTTGAAAAAGCCGCCGGTCGTAATCACCCAGATGTCAGCATACCGCTTAGTCGCCTGGCCCAGCTGTTTTGTGAGCAGGGTCGCTATCTCGAGGCGGAGCCACTTTACGAACGTGCGCTCGCCATTCGCGAACAGGCGCTTGGTCGCTACCATCCTTCTGTGACCGTTATCCTCACCAATCTTGCGGACCTCTATCGAAGCCAAGGCCGCGACGCCGATGCTGAGCCACTTTACCGACGTGCCCTTACGATCGATCAGTTTGCACTCGGTGCCGATCACCCGAGTTCTGGCACAACAGTCAACAATCTGGCCCTGTCGCTTTGCAACCAAGGCCGATTTGTCGAAGCGGAGCCGCTGTTCAAACGCTCTTTGGCCGGATGGCATGACCTTGCAGGCTGCCTAACCAACGTGGCGGATCTATATCGCGCCCAGGGATACTATGTGGAAGCGGCGCCCCTTTACAAACGCTCACGCGCGGCACTCGACGACGCACTCCATCGGCTGTCGCAAGACACCAGCGCGGCCTCGGTCGACCAGATGTTCCTGACGACCCAGCGCGCCTTAGCGGCGGAGGCGGCAGCATCGTTGGCGGACATGGCCGCACGTGGGCTTAAAGCCGATCTGCGATCTGCAGCCGTCTATCCAGGTCCGCAGAACGCGAGCGATTGGCAGCAGCGCGATGACAAGACCACTGAGCGCGCCCAGCAGGTCAATGCCAGTAGCGAACCCTTCAGTATAGCGCAAGTTCAAGCTGAGCTTGGTTCCAATGAGGCGCTCGTCTTATACCTCACCAGCTTTGAACGAAACGCGACCCTGGTGTGGGTCGTTACCAAGACCGCTGTCCGCTGGCAGTGGAGCGAATTAAGCACTACGGCTTTGGTGGAAAGCGCCAAAGCATTGCGCTGTGGCTTGGATCCAACGTTGTGGAAGGAGGCGCGGTCTGCGGACAAATGTAAAGAGCTCCTGAAGATGCCGCCGGGTCAAGGCACGGCCGATGAGCCGATGGCAGAAAACCTCCCTTTCAACCTCGCTCGCGCGCACGATCTCTATCGGGCGTTGCTGGCTCCATTTCGAGATTTCATCAACGACAAGAGCCTGTTGATAATAACATCGCCGTTACTCAATTACCTTCCCTTCCATGTGCTGGTAACCGAGCCTCCTAAGACTGCCATCCTGAGCCGTCTTGATCAGTATCGCGATGTCCCCTGGCTCGCAACACGGCATCCAATCGCGGTGCTCCCGTCACTCAGTGCACTGAGCGTGCTACGGCAGCGAGCCAAGACAAGCATCGCCTCAAGAATCTACCTCGGTGTTGGCAACCCTCTGCTTGATGGGCGGCAGGATGACCCGGTGTGGGGGCGGTATTACAAGAGCCAGGCGCGAGCCGCGTTGGACAACCAGCAGTGCCCCGAGGCGGTGGGGAAGCACCGAGCCGTCGTTGCTCGTCGACCACTGGTTGGCGCGAGCGAAAGCGCTTTTAAAGGTGACGAGCTTCGCACCTGGGATCCATTACCCGAGACCGCCGAGGTGCTCTGCGAGGTTGGTCGGCGTCTTGAGGCTTCCAACAGCGACATCCTGCTCGGGTCGCAGGCGAGTGAAAGCGCAATCAGAGCCCTGTCGCAAAGCGGTCGCCTCGCGGAGTATCGGATCCTCTATTTTGGCACCCATTGTGCACTGGCTGGCCAGGTGCGGGGCGTGCCTGAGCCGGGGCTCGTGCTCACGCCTCAAGCAGCGGGCGCGCTCGATTCCGCAGGGCGCGATCGAGACGATGGCTTGCTCAGAGCCGACGCAATCAAGGCCCTTAAACTCAATGCCGACTGGGTGGTGCTCTCGCCGTGCAGCAATAGTCGAGAAAGCGCAGACACCATGGCTGGCCTGGTTGTCGCGTTCTTTCAGGCCGGTGCCCGGGCGTTGCTGATCCCGTACTGGGGCGTCGGGTCCGAAGCGGCCGTTAAACTCACAACAGCCGCCTTTATTGAACTGAGCGCAAAACCGACGATTGGTCAGGCGCAAGCAATGCGCAATGCCATGCGCAATCTCATGATGCACGGTTCACTGCTCGAGGCACATCCCTCACAATGGGCTCCGTTCGTCGTTGTTGGCGGCGAATTTGAAGGAAGTTGATCGTTGTCGCTCTTGCGAGCGGCAGATCGTTTGTTCGGGCCTGCGATCAGCATGCTATTGGCAGCGATTTGGCGACTGTTCACGGCATCGATCGCGGGACGGTGAGCAGCTCTTCCTGAAGTTGCCGCCGTTGCCATGCGTGGCGCGCGACCTCGTGATCCGACAGTGCCGACCGCAAGCTGCGGCCTTCTGCTCGGTTGCGCCAGCGGCTGAGGAGCACCGAGGCGCGGCAACCTGCGCCAGGTTGGAAGAACGGTCCGAGAGCCCGTTCTTCCAGTTCGATCTACGTGCAGACCCTCAATTGGCCAGGTGATGGCGATGATGCCGCTTGCTCTTGGTGCCGGTAAAACCGTAGGAGGGACGCCCTCGATACGCGTGAGCCATGCGCTTGCCATGCGTGGCTTTGGCGTAGTGGGGCTTGTGTCCATGCTTTGCAAGGCGCTTGGTTTTGCTCGCCTGAGTCTTACGCTTCAACGTGTGCTTATTGGTGCTCGCCTTTTTTGTGGTGTTGGCGGTTGTCGTGTTTTTCGTCGAAGCTGCGGGATTGGCAGCGTCTTTGTTCGCCGCCGGCTGGTTCGTCGTCTGGGCGGATGTTTGGAGGGGCAGCGCAAACAGGCCAAGGGCTGCGGCGGCCGCGAGAATCTTATGCATGTTTGGACTCCACAAACTATTGGTGCTCGGCCAAAACGGTCAAAGGCCAAACGGGTTGCATGCTGATGTTGTTTTCTTTTTAGCGATGAATGAATGTTCATTGTGTTCGTGTGGTCGATGAATGAATGTTCATTGCGGCATGGCGCAAATGCCGACCAAAGCAGCCAACGCCAAAAAATAATTGGGCTGACGTCGATCGGTACGCCAGTGTCTGCCCCGCGCTGCCAACGAGCCGCTGCAGCGCGCGCAGTGGCTGCTCGCTCGACGGCATCGCGCAGGCCCGCAAGGGCTGCTGCCGGCTGAAAGCATGGCCGTGTCGCAGCCGAAGCTTAGCCGGTTACTGGTACAGCAACGGGATCGGGAAGGGTGTGCGCCTGCCGCAATCCGACGAGGTTGATACCTCGACTTGAAGCGGCCTTGCCGTCGAGCAGCGGACAGCAATGACCCTCATAGTCATCAGCTTCTGCGCCGCTAGCTGTGCGCCCTTGGCGGCCGCAGTGTTTTACGAGAAGCGGTGGCCATAGCCGGACCGTCAAGACACCCGCGACGGCATTTTGCATCAATTTTCCGCGCGCCATGGGCCTTTTGGACTGCGGCAACACTCCAAAGCAGCGCCACAGAGGCGCTATCGCTCTTCTTTTCTTGTTCGGCGCGCGCTGCTCCCCGCCATGTCGGAGACCGCTGGCAGTTTAAGGCCGTTGACGCGGCGTTATTGACCGCCAACGACGATGATGGTCAACGTCCGCTAGCTGACGCAGGGCCCTCGTTAGTTGAGCTACCGTCGACACGGTAGATGCCGCTACAACCTCCTAGGTTCATTGCCGATGGCCACACCGATACTATCCCCCAAGCGGATGGCCACCATGGCCTTCATGGACGCTGCTGTCGCTTGCGATCGGCTGCAACAGATCTACGCGCGCAACACGGCCTTTCTGCGCGATCGCTTCGAAGCTTATATTCAGGGAAAGCCTCTCAAATCACGCGTGCGCGCCACCTATCCGTTCGTGCGCGTGACGACCACCACCCATTCACGGGTCGACTCGCGCCTGTCCTACGGCTTCGTTTCCGGTCCGGGGGTGCATGAAACTTCAATAACGCGACCCGATCTGTTTCGCGGTTACCTCATGGAACAGATTGGGCTCCTGATCCAAAACCACGGCGTGCCGGTGGAGGTTGGCGAATCGGAGGAGCCCATCCCCGTGCATTTTGCCTATCCCCGCAACATCGGGCTGGAGGCGAGTTTTCCTTCCAAGGAACAGCCGCTCCGCGATTTATTTGACACCCCTAGTCTCGGTGCCATGGACGACGCCATCGTCGATGGCCGGATACGCCGCGCCGCTGGTACGCCGGAGCCGCTGGCATTGTTCCGTGCCGCCAGAATCGACTACTCGTTGCACCGGCTCTACCACTACACGGGCACCGATCCAGAGTACTTCCAGAACTACGTTATCTTTACCAACTATCAATTCTACATCGATGCCTTTACGCGGATATGTCGCCAGCGCATGGCATCAGGGGACCCCACCAGCGAGGCATTTGTTGAGCCGGGCAATGTCGTGACGCACAACGCGCGTCTCGGCAAGCCAAGTCGATCGGCCCCGCCGCCAGAGCGTCTGCCGCAAATGCCGGCATTGCATTTGGTGGAACCGAATAGCGGCGGCATCACCATCGTCAATATCGGCACGGGCCCGTCAAATGCCCGCAATATTACCGATCATATCGCGGTGTTGCGCCCGCATGCGTGGCTGATGCTCGGCCACTGCGCAGGCCTACGGAACACGCAAAAACTCGGCGACTACGTGCTCGCCCATGGCTACGACCGCCAGGACCACGTTCTCGATGACGAGTTGCCACCTTGGGTGCCGGTGCCAGCCCTGGCCGAGGTGCAGGTGGCGCTTGAACAATCGGTTGCGGAGGTGACCGAACTCACCGGCTACGAGCTCAAGCGCGTCATGCGCACCGGAACCGTGGCAAGTGTTGACAATCGCAATTGGGAGCTTGCCGATCACGACGCGATCATTCACCGACTTTCCCAGTCACGGGCTATTGCCCTCGATATGGAGTCGGCTGCCATTGCCGCCAACGGTTTTCGTTTTCGCGTGCCCTACGGCACGCTGCTATGCATTTCAGACAAGCCGCTGCACGGGGAGATCAAGCTTGCTGGGATGGCCGGCGAGTTCTACCGCCAGCGTGTCAGCCAGCATCTCGAGATTGGACTGAAAGCCCTCAAACGCCTGAGTGCGCAGGAGCGAGAACGCCTGCATTCGCGGAAGCTCAGGAGCTTCGCTGAGGTGGCGTTTCAATAAACCGGCGGCGAGATGCCTGGCATGTGTCGCCAAACCTGTGGTGACCACAAGGCAAACCAAACGAGCCGTTTGCGGCAGGGATAGGCGTGGCGTTTGACAGTTCGAGAGAGATGGCGAGCTAGCTCTGCGCGTCCGCCGGTTGCTGCAAGCGGCAATATATAGATGGCAACGCCGCCGGCGTTTTTGTGATGGCGCCGGGGTAGCTCTCTCCAGGCAGTTGCTGGTTGGGTGTTCCGCCCAAGATCATCGAGCATGTGGCGACGACGCGGTTCCTCCATCACCAAGATCGGCAGCGCGTCACGGACCGACCGGCTTCAGAGGAGATGCGTCGATGTCCAAGGTTCTTGTGCTCTACTATAGCGCCTATGGCCACGTCGAGAAGATGGCCGAGGCGGTGGCCGAAGGTGCTCGCGGGGTGTCGGGTACCGAAGTCGGCATTAAGCGTGTGCCCGAACTGGTACCGGAGGAGATTGCCCACAGATCGGCCATGAAGTTGAACCAGCCCGCGCCCATCGCGACCGCAAACGAGCTTGCCAACTACGATGCCATCATCTTTGGAACGCCCACACGCTTCGGTAACATGTGCGCGCAGATGCGTAACTTCCTTGACCAGACCGGCGGCCTCTGGGTCAAGGGGGTGCTGGTCGGCAAGGTTGGCAGCGTGTTCACGAGTTCCGGCACCCAGCATGGCGGCCAGGAAACGACCATCACCTCCTTCCATAGCACCCTACTTCATCACGGCATGCTCGTCGTCGGCCTACCCTACGCCTTCGGCGGACTGACCGGGATGGACGAGATCACGGGCGGCTCGCCCTACGGCGCAAGCACTTTGGCCGGAGCCGACGGTTCGCGCCAGCCTAGCGTCAATGAGCTCGACGGTGCCCGCTACCAGGGCCGACACGTGGCGCAGATCACGGCCAAGTTGGTCCACACTCATTAGCAAGCTGGAGGCTGTGAACGGTCTCGCGATGGTCTGCCGCAACCGCTAGCGCCATCACGGCATCTGAGCTGCCGACGCAGCGGTAAGCGATGCCGTCGCGCAACGCTACCGGGTCGCCGACCGCAAGCGTACGAGCTCGCCGCGCGCTACGCGGTCACCCGGAATATCCGGCATGTCTAGCTCAAGTGTGACGGGCTCCACGGCAGTGCCGAGGGCGCGATCGAGCCAGCCGACTGGCGCAGGCGTAATCAGCCTCAGCGTCACTTCGACCTTGTCACTCTGGTTGAGCACCTTCGCCTCGTAGGCGTCCTGCTCGGCCCACTCGGGAAGGTTGGGGCGCTTTGCCCGCAGTATGCTCAGGCTGCTGGCACCATCCATGTCGTTGGCATACTTTTGGCGCAGCTCGTCATTGAAGGCCGCAACTTTGCGCACGGGCGTGAGCGCCTTTTCGTTGCTGTAGCTGACGGGGTAAAATAGGACGGTCCCGGTCCAGGCCGAACGCCCAGCGATCACCAAGGCGGAGAACGGTGTCTTTGGTCGTTTGCCGCGCGGGTTGGCAAAATAGGCGGCATCCGCGGTGTAGGTCGCCGCGAAGCGCGCAGTCAAAGAGGTGTTCGGGTTCCTGACGTCGAGCTGCAACGCCAGGATGGCACCGTCGCGGGCGCCACCATTGGCGATTGTGACCGGTACCGCGAGCACTTCGAAGCCACCCGCCGGCTGAATGTACTCATCGTCGCTGGTGTCGCGCTCGTAGGTGATGACGCCGGTGACGTAAGGACTGAGATCGGCCTGCTTAAGCGAGGTTTCCCACAGGCTGTAGGCCGAGAACGCGAGCGCGATCGCCGAGATGACCGCCGCGGCGCGGCCGCCTTCTGCATGCACCACCGCATGGGTGGCAACATCGTTTGCGCTCGCGCTCGGTGCTACCGAGCGACGCCAAAACCATCGCATAACGAAGCCTCCCTCGATCCTTCCCCCAACTGAGCCCGAGCCCGTTGCCGGCCGATGCGCTGGGCCTGGTGTCGAAACCTTTGTGAAATAAGCCGCCAACTGACCGTCGCGCCAATCGCCGGCGTCCGTCGCGTTGGTTACGTGCGGGTGCTCATGCTGGTTTTTGGCGTCGCGATAAAACATCTGTGATCGAGCGGAAGCGTTGCCATAGTGGGATAGAGTCCCAACTGAACTTGCTACGCCGGATTTTGCCCGCGTCGGGAGCGCCGCACCGCCACCATCTGTCGTTGACACTGTACCAATAGGGCGAACCGAGCCGCGCTCGGTCTTGCTAGAACGGCAGGCATGCGGTTGACGGGCGTGCCAGAGGCAAAGGCGCATCGACCCTGGCACGGCGCTGACGTGCGCCCGTCCGCAAGCCCGCCATGCTCCGCCTCGAGAGGCACCCTCTGCGTCATTCAGGCTCGCGCGAAGGAGGCAGCCTCTAGACGATGAGAAACGTTGCTCGTGAGCAAGCCGACCATGTCATCTTTGTTTATGGATCAGCGCGGCGGCTCTCGCAGGCGGCCGCCACGGCGCCCGTGAACGCGCCGCGCGGACGACCTGATCCTCCCTTTGCCAGCGGTGGGGACCACTATGCTGAGAACGCCGACGCCATCCTCGGCAATTGGCTGGGCGTCCGCTTTGAAGGCAAGACGGCGAGCGCACGGGGCGAGCAGCTGCTGCCCCGTGGCTCGTTTGGGAAGAGCGCGCCAGCTCCCCTCGGATCGGACAAGCATGCTGCACCGGAGCAACAGATTGTCGCCGGGGTCTCCAGTCGCGTAGGATGTCTCACCGCGGTAGGAGTAGAGGAGCGATCGCTCCCGCGCCGCCCACCCAAGGGGGTTCGGGTGAGGGGCGAGATTGACCACAGACCATGCGAAGATACGTCGTTGCCCGCGCTGCAGAAATCCCGCCTGGCACCCGTAAGGTGGTGACTGTCGCCGGCCGGCCGATTGGCATCTTCAATCTCGATGGTGAGTTCTACGGCCTGCTTAACCGGTGTCCGCACCAGGGTGGCAGCTTGTGCGATGGTCTGATCACGGGCCTTGCGGTCGGCGATCGGCCGGGCGAGTTCCGCATGATCCGTAAGGGCGAGATGCTACGCTGTCCCTGGCACGGCTGGGAGTTCGACATCCGCACCGGCCAATCCTGGTGTGAGCCCGCCAAGGTGCGGGCGCGAGCCTACCCGACAGAGCTCGCCGCTGGCGCCGAGGTGGTGAAGGGTCCCTATGTCGCCGAAACGGTGCCGGTGACCGTCGAGGAGCAGTACGTGGTCGTCGCGTTGTAAATGATGGGCACCGCAGCAACTCGTGCCATGGCGACCCGGCTGAGGAGAGGAACGTGATGAGCCGCTATCGGGGTGCGATCGACTGCGACATCCACCCGACGGTGCCGGGGATCGAGGTGCTGCTGCCGTATATGGACGACTACTGGCAGGAGGCGTTCGTGTCGCGCGGCATCGATGGCCTGGAGATGGCAAGCTACCCGCCCGGCGCGCCAATCGCATGCCGCGCCGACTGGCGACCTGCAACCGGCCGGCCGGCGGCCGACGCCGCGATCATCGCGCGCCAATCGCTCGACGTCATGGGCACGGCCTTCGCCATCTGTAACCCGCTCACCGGCGGGCAGGTCGCGGTGAGCGAGGCGATGGGAGCAGCCGTGTGCCGGGCCGTGAACGACTGGATCACCAAGGAGTTCCTCGACAAGGACGCCCGCTTTCGCGCCTCCATCATCGTACCGCCGCAGAGCCCGGAGCTGGCCGTCGAGGAAATCGAGCGACGCGCCTCAGACCGCCGGTTCGTGCAAGTGATGATCCCGGTCGCCGTCGAGATGATGCTTGGCCGGCGTTATTACTGGCCGCTGCTGGCAGCCTGCGAGAAACACGGCCTCCCGCTCGGCCTTCACGCAGGCAGCCTGCACCGCTATCCCACGACCTCCAACGGCTGGTCCTCGCACTATATCCAGGATTACGTCAGCCATTCGCAGACCTTCGAGGACCAGCTGCTGAGCCTCATTCATGAGGGTGCCTTTATGAAGTTCCCCGGCCTGCGGGTGGTTTTGATCGAGAGCGGGGTGTCGTGGCTGCCGGGCTTTATTTGGCGCGCGATCAAAACCTGGCGCGGTGTACGGGCCGAGGTGCCGTATATCAAGCGCTCCCCGGCCGAGATCGTGCGCGAGCATGTACGGCTCACCGCCCAGCCGTTCGATGCGCCAGATGCCGAGGCGGTCATGCGCATCGCCGAGATGATTGATTCCGACGAGATGCTCCTATTTGCGACCGACTATCCGCACTGGCAGTTCGAGGGCGACCGGGCCGTGCCAGACGGGTTGTCGGCGCCGTACGTTGCCAAGATGCTTGTCGATAACCCGATTGCAACCTACCCCCGGCTCAAGGAGAACCCAACATGAGCCTGATGCTCGAACGTGACGTTGACACCCACGGCGCCCCGACGCGTGACGCTAACGCGCGCCTGCGCATCATCGACTGCGACATACACCCCTACCTGCACACACCGCGCGACCTCGACCCGTTCCTGTCGGCGCGCTGGCGCCAGCATCTGGCCGAATACGGCAAGGG
>DATFXD010000158.1:0-31182 GCA_035258605.1 Hyphomicrobiaceae bacterium
CGTCAATGTGATTTGCAGCACCAGAACGTCGCGATGCTCTTGACGATGGCAAATGGCTCGTCAATAGCGGCGCAAAAACCTCACCTCACGGGCTGGCCACGCTTGGATCATTCGCAATGCGTTGCACGGGGGCTGGCCGTGGGGAAAAGTTAGTGTTGAGCACGAACTAAGTCATGGGTCCGACATGATGGGGTGGCAGCGTCCCGCGCGAACGCTTGGCAAACTCGACTTGGCAATTGCGGGATCATGTCTATGTCCATGCTGCTGATGGGAAAATTCGAGCGCTCGCCCATTCTACTGCCGTTGATAGTGGCGCTGCTCGTTGCCCTGCCGCTCGGTGCGGGCGGGCGCGCATGGGCGCAAGCTCCCGCGGACCGTTGGGTCACGCTGGCGACGCGCACCATCGACACCACGACCGGCCACACGAGTTTCGACCTCAAAAAGGCAAAAGGCGCCTTCAAAGCCGTGCGCCTCACCGTGAAAGGCGGCGCCCTGGCGCTCACGCACGTGGACATTACCTGGAGCGACGGCACGGTACAAAAAGTGCGCCGCTCGCTGATCTTGCGTCAGGACCAACGGACGCCGGCGATGGGAAATCGCGGAGCCGACGCCTTCATTGACAGTATCAGCCTGACGTTTCGCAGCGCTGCCGGGGAACTGGATAGCGCCACCGTCGAGATCGCTGGCCTGCAGAGCCCGCAGGGTGCTGTGGCGGTGCGCGGTGTGCCGTCCACCGAGGGGCCGACGGCGGGATCGGCCGCGCCCGACAGGACAAGGGCGGCGCCACCGCCACCCATCGACGCCCCGGCGACACCCCGCGCACCGGCCCCTGAAGCCCCGCAGGCGGGAAAGGCGCCTCACCAGGCGCCCGAGATCCAAAAGCAACGGCAGGCCGAGGAGACCGACAAAAAGCTCGACGGCGAGGCCGAGCCACCCAAACCTGCCCCTATCGTCAGGGGCCTCGCCGAAGCCTGGGATGTCGTGCCCGTGTTCTACGGCACCGATCGTGACCGCCAACAGCTCGTCGGCAGCACGATCCCGATCTATGGCTCCGAGCGGGCCCGACGGCTGGAGCTCGGGCGCGCCCTGGTCACGGTGCCCAAGGCGCACCAACTTCCCAACATCGAGCGGCCGTGGGCGTACCGGCTGCCGTTCACGCAGATCGTGCTACACACCGAGGCGGAGGATCCGCGCCAGCACTTCACCGTCAAAGAGGTGCGCCCGCTGACCAAACCTGAATTTCTTGAGCTCATTCGCGAGCGGCTCAATGCATCGAGTAGCTACAAAGACCATGCGCTGGTATTCGTGCACGGTTTCAATACCAGTTTCGAATATGCGCTCTATCGCACCGCGCAAATTGCCTACGATATCAAGTTCGATGGCGTGCCGCTGCTCTACAGCTGGCCGTCACAGGGGGCCCTGAGCCTGCATGATTATTCCCATGATCGGGAGAGCTCCGGCCAAGCGGAACCTTATCTGCGTGAGTTTCTGGAGCTGGTCGCGCGCGACACCGGCGCCAAATCGGTCAGCATCATCGCGCACAGCATGGGCAATCAGGTGTTGCTGCCGGTGCTGCGCGACCTCAAACAGCTGGCGCCGCACGATGTCACAATATCGCAGGTGATCCTGGCGGCGCCCGATGTGGACCGCGATGCGTTCCAGAATATTGCCCACGAGCTGGCCGGCGTCAGCCGTGGCATGACCATGCTGGCGGCGAGCAACGACCTGGCGCTTGATATCTCCCGCCGCTTTTGGGGCGGTGTGCCACGCGCCGGCGACGTCCCAGCGGAGGGACCGATCGTGACCGAGGGCATCGATACGATCGACATCACCGCGGTTTCCACAAACGTATTTGCGCTCAATCATTCGGGCTATGCCGACACCAATGCGCTGCTCAACGATATTCAGCTGCTGATCCAAACCGGCGAGCGCCCACCCGACCGGCGAGTCCCCATTTTGGAGCGGGTCAAAACCGAAAAAGGTGACTACTGGCGCTATCCAAAGTGACGAGGTGGGGGGAAGCCCACCGACCAGGGCCGCCCCTACCGCCCTCGGCGGCTTGCAAGCGGGTAGCTTCCGGGTAGCCCGACGGGTTCTGGCGATGCTAACCTTGCCCGGGATAGGCTTTGTTTTCAGTTTGGCAACGCAAACAAACGTTCGCACCCAGAGAAGGCGTAACGACAATCAAAATTCACATTGGAGTAGTGCCGTGACCGTAGCGGAAATTCTTGCGGCTAAGGGTTCCAACGTCATCACCATCAAGCCATCGGATAGCATTACGACGCTGTGTGAATGCCTGCGCCAAAAGCGCATTGGCGCTGCCATTGTCAGTAGCGATGGCACCACCGTCGATGGCGTCATTACCGAACGGGACGTCGCTTTCGGTTTGGCCGTGCACAAGGGCGATCTGCATCGCCTGCCGGTGTCCCAGCTCATGACCAAGGCTGTGATTACCTGTTCCCCCAGGGACAGCGTGGCGCTGGTGGCCTCCACCATGTTGGCGCGGAACATCCGCCACCTCCCCGTTGAGGAGCATGGGCGCGTGGTCGGCATGATCAGCATCCGCGACGTTCTCAACTGGCGGGTGAGCGAGCTGCAGCACCAGACGGGCCTGCTGCGCGCGTTCGTCAGCGACACCGAGCGCAATCCCCCAGTGGATCGCTGAGGATCGGCGCAGCGGCGCGCAACGGGGGACCGAGGCGCCGGCCAGCGCCAGCGTGCTGGGGCCATACCCCAAACCGGGCCGGGCCTCCCGGAACCGCTACTTGAACAGGCGGTGGTCGACCTTGTCGCCGGCCTTGAGGCCCAATCGGGCGGCCTCGCCACCGCCAAGCTCGAGACAGGCCACGGTGCCGCCCTGCGAGCTGACGATCGCCTCCGACAGCGGCTCGGTGCCGGCCTCGATGCGGTGCACCGTCCCATCCTTGCGGATGAACACCATGTCGAGCGGAATATAGGTGTTGCGCATCCACATGGTGATTTCCCGGGGCGTCTTATAGAAGAAGAGCATGCCGGAGTTTTCCGGCATATGCGTGCGGAACATCAGCCCCTGCGCCCGCTCCTCCTCGGTCTCGGTAATCTCGACGTTGATCAGATGCTCACCCTGCGCCGCCGTCTGAAGCTTGAGAGTTTCGCGCCGCATCGCGTCCGAGGGCTGGATCAAGGCTATCGCCGCCGCTGTCGCGACCATAGCAAATAGGGCCGCCCGACGGACGGCCCCTCGCTCGGTTCTTGGTCCCTGAATCGGATCGACGTTAATGCCTCGGCGGCAAACCTGACGCCGCGCCATCCGGGCGCAACTCAGCAGCCATGCAGCCTTTTGCTCCATTACCCCACCGAACCAAGACAACCTGATCAGGCCGTAGCTCCGTAAATCCGAAACGCCGCAGCGTTTCCATATGCACGAAGATATCCGGCGTGCCGTCACCCCGTGTCAAGAAGCCAAAGCCGCG
Source organism: Hyphomicrobiaceae bacterium (assembly GCA_035258605.1). Taxonomy (GTDB): domain Bacteria; phylum Pseudomonadota; class Alphaproteobacteria; order Rhizobiales; family Hyphomicrobiaceae; genus AWTP1-13. Next base: position 3,453 of record DATFXD010000158.1, read on the forward strand.
AACCCGGTTGAACCATTTGACGCGTGCACGTTCCCAGTCGCTTTCTGGGTTTACCTGCACGTGGGTGCGTTGCGGTAGCTGAGAGGGATGGATCGCCGTGCTTTCGTCCATGCTGAGCACGCGAAAGGCCTGCAGGCCGCGAGGCCGTTTCAGGACCTGACAATGAACGCGGGCCCCCTCATAGGCGGTTTGATAGCCCCCGGCTCTGAGACAGGTGACGTGCAACAGCACGTCAGCCAGCCCATTGTCGGGCACGATGAAGCCATACCCCTTAGAGACGTCGAACCATTTGATGGCCCCTGCGATCTCGAAGACTTCTACTCCGGGTTCGCCGGTGGCCGCTTGCTCAGGTCCTATTCCTTTGCCGAAGTCTGGATGATCTTCCGGAAAGTCCGGAGGAATCTTGCCATGGTCCCCCATACTGAACCCCCGCGTACCGTTGCTACGAATACTGCCGCCACGACGAACTCACGAATTTCCCTCTCATGAGCACACCGCCGACGCAGCACAATCGTGTATAACTAATACAACCAGTAGGGGCTAGCAGATTTTGGGCCCACAACAGAGCGGTAGTTCTCGAAGTCTTCAGAATGATTTGGCCTATAGGGCCCCAAGCAACTGAAAAATCGCGCACTTCGGACTGCGTTTTGCAACAAGGGTGGCAACGTTTTCCGTTGTGGACTACCGAGACCATGAACTTACTAGTGGATAACTTGAAACTGCCCGTAAATTTGCTTGTGGACATCCAAGTATTTTGGCACCCCGTTTGCGAATCGGGTTGCACGCCATACGGTTAGTCAGTCCAGACAATGACGAAAATACGACAGCTCCCCAGGCCAGGCGCTGGCGCCCCACGCCTTAAGTGTCGCGTCGGCTGATCGCTCGCGCTTGCACCATGCCCTCGTGCAGCGCAAACTTACCGCCCACACCCCCACGTTGAGGAGGCTTCCCCCGTGCCGCTCCGCTATCTCCACACCATGGTTCGTATCGCCGATATCGATAAAAGCCTCGACTTCTACTGTAAAAAGCTCGGCATGGAGGAGGTTCGCCGGACCGACAGCGAGGCCGGTCGCTACACGTTGATCTTTCTTGCCGCTCCAGAGGACAAGGGCCGCGCCGCCGCAGAGCGGGCGCCGTTGCTTGAACTGACCTACAATTGGGATGCCGAAAACTACGGCGAGGGCAGGAATTTCGGGCATCTGGCCTTCGAAGTCGACAACATCTATGCGGCCTGCGACCGGCTGATGAAAGCCGGCGTTACCATCAACCGGCCGCCGCGCGATGGCCGCATGGCCTTCGTCCGCTCCCCCGACAACGTCTCCATCGAGCTGCTGCAAAAGGGAGAATCGCTCGCCAAGCAGGAGCCCTGGGCCTCGATGCCCAATACCGGCAAGTGGTGACGGCTTCTCCACTTAGCGCTGCGGGCTGAGGGGAGAGCTGCCTTGCCATGCGTCTGTCGTCCCGGCGGGGATGTTGAGGGCGAATTCACATCTCGAGCCGCCCCTTGGGCCAAGTTGGGTCCGATTTCCCGGGGGGTGGCGGAGGGACGAGGATTGCTTCCTGCCGCCCGCTTCGATCGGCAAAAGGGCTCCGGGCAAGCTGCCCCCTGGCCTAGACCCTGCCGATCGTGTGCACCGCAGCCTCGACGCGCTCGGCATCCGCGTCCCAGAACTTGGCAAAATCCGGCTGATCGAGATACGCCACCACATCGCCGATAGTCTCGATCGCGTTTGCGAATTGTTCCGTGGCAACGGCCTTGTTGGTTGCCTCGCGTAGCTTGGTGACAACCGCATCCGGGGTGCCTTTCGGCGCAAACAGGCCAACCCACAGCGAGAACTCGACGTCGTAGCCGAGCTCCTTAAGCGTTGGCACGTCAGGCAGCGACGCGGCCCGCTTGGCCGAAAAGCACGCCAGCGCGCGCACCTTGCCAGCCTTCAATTGTGCGCTGGCGGGTGCGATCGCGGAGACCAACACCTGGGCGTTGTTGCCGAGGAGGGCCGTTAGCGCCGGCCCGCCGCCATTGGTCGGCAGATGCTTCATCTGGATGCCCGCCGCCTTCATCAGCAGCGCCGTCGGAAGATGCAGGGCGCCGTAGAGGCCAGAGGAGCTGAAGACCAACTCGTTCGGACGCTTCTTGGCGTCGTCGATGAAGTCCTCCAAGGTCTTGTAGGGCTGCTGGTCATTGACGATCAGCACCATCGGCCCCTCGGTGAAGCGTGCGATCGGTATGAAATCGGCGCGGGTGACCTTCGGCTGCCGCCCGAACAACTTGTCGACTTCGGCGAAGCCCGAGATCGATACGATGTGGATGAGGAGTGTGTAGCCGTCGGGCTTCGCGCTGGCCGCGGACTGGGCGCCGACCTGGCCCGCCGCGCCGGCCTTGGTTTCGATCACCACTGGCTGGTTGATCAGCCGTGCCAGCATTGCCGCGAACGGACGCCCCACGAGTTCGGCGACGCCGCCCGGTGGAAACGGGTTGATGATGGTGATCGGACCGGCGGGGTAAGTCTCCTGCGCGAGCGCCGGCCGCGTCGCAAGCGCGGCCGCCGAGGTGGCCGATCCGATAATAAAGCGGCGCCGGTCCACAACCTCGTCAAGGCGCTTGTGAGTAAAAGTGAGGTTAGGAATGCTGGGCATGCTCTCCTCCTCTTGCACGGCAGTCTTGTGGTGGTCGGCCGACCCGCGCCGTCAATACGTGCGCTTCCTCGGGGAAAGTAACGCCATTGCCGGCGGCGAAGCGCTGCAGCTCATTCATTACGCAGGCGCCGATCTGCGCGCGCACCTCGGGAGCTGCGGCGGCGATGACGGGTCCGACCGGCGTTGCGGCCAAATGGTCGAGTGTAAATTTATCGAGACGGGGAAGGTGGGTGTTGAGCCGACAGACGCGCACCTCGATCGCCGAAAAGCCTGCGGCCATGGCGAGACCCAGCATTTCGTCGCTGGTGGGGACCTGCCGCGAAGCACAAAAGCGGATGGCGGTCTCGTTGTTTACAAATTGAGCGAGAGCCTCCCCGACGGCACTGTTGTAAAGCCCGGCATTGGTCCACACGCTGAGTGCGAGGCGACCACCAGGCCCGAGCACGCGGCGCATGTGCGTGAGTGCAGCCGGCTTATCTGGAAAAAACTGTAGTCCCTGCTGACAAAGAACCACGTCAAAACTGCCATCATCAAATCCAAGCTCGAGTGCGTCACGCTCAAGCCATTCGATTGGCGCTGCCGTCGGGTTCGGGAGCGAACGCGCAACGCCGATCATGGCACCATTGAGGTCGACACCAACCACCCGCCCGGCGGGACCGACACGCTTTGCCGCGACGCGAGCTACGACGCCGGTGCCACAAGCGACATCCAACACCCGCTCGCCTTCAGCCAGGCACGCAAGGTCGACAAGCAAGGGCGCCCAAGGTCCCAGGATATAGCGAGCGACGTAGCGTTCGTAGAGTTCGGCAGCCTTCGCGCCCAGGTGCCATGGCTGCTGCTCGGGCTTGGTCATCTCGCAATCCATCCAAGCTTGCGCGATATGCGCTGCGCCGTTTGCGTAACCGCTTTGATCTGCTGCGGGGGTGGCGACGCGGGGATGTATTGAATTGAGCCCGCAATGGCGACCGCACCGACAAAACGACCAGCATGATTGAAAAGCGGTGCCGCAACGCCATTCACTCCATGCAACACTTGATTTGGTGCAGTAGCCCAACCGCGTGATCGCACTTGCGCCACCGCGCGTTCAAGCGCAGTTGGCGAGCAAATGGTCTGCGGCGTCCAAGCTTTTAGGCCGCTTGCAATGCACCGCTCAAGGAGACCTTCCGGACCAAACGCCAACGTCACCTTGCCGTGGGCGCTGGCATGCAGGTCAAGCACCGTTCCCGCCTGCGTCCCGAAATTTACGATCGCGTGCCCCTGCAGGACATCGAGTACGACGACCTGGTCCTCGACCAGCGCGGATAAGGTCGCAGGCTGGCCGGTTTCGTCGCGAAGCCGCGCCAAGTCCTCGCGGGCAACGGGAAGGATGTCAAAGCGCTCCCTCAAGCGCTCACCAAGAATGAACAGCTTGATTCCCGCCACGTAACGCAGCGTCGTGGGCTGCTGGTGCACGAAGCCGTGCAGCACCAGAGCCTGTAGATGGCGATAAACGGTAGCCTTCGAGGAGGCGAATTCGCGCGCGAGCTGCGAAACGCCAATGGCCTCGCTCGACCTCGCTAATCGCTCCAACAGGCGCAGCGACAGATCAACGGTCTCGGTGGCCGGACCCTTTGCCACCAGCTTGCGCTTATGTGCTGGGCGACCCTGCGGCTTCGGCTTTGGCTCATGTTTCATCTATTAAAACGCTGTTTCAAATGTAAATACCGTAGCGGAGATCCTCCCGCCGGTCAAATGTCAGGGTCGCTCCTGACCGGAGCTGTGCTAACAAGGAAGCCGATCGCATGGGCGATGGAGCCCGCGCGGCTGGCCGGTGACCGTGCTCCCAAGCGTCGGTGACAGACATTGCCGAACGGCCGCGCCACACCTCACGACGCCAGCACAGAACGGCCGAAGCGCCTGGCGAGGCTTGGCAATTGATCTGACGCCGACCCCAGACGCGACCCGACAGCGTCGCGCCTTTTGCACTTGTGGAGCTGATGCCCGGAGCTGGCACGAACGCAACCGTTCCCGGCACCGCGGCGAACCCCTCAGCTATCGGAGTGGCTCGGGGCGTGCCGCCAGCAATCGGCTACTCGATCTAGTCCAACGTCCGCCGGAACCGGCGCACCGCCAACGTCATCGCCACCAGCATCAACCCCGACAGCGCCAGCACTTCGAATTGCAGATCCGCGGCGGTAGCGCCCTTCAGCATGATGCCGCGCACGATGCGGATGAAATGCGTGAGCGGCAGCAGTTCCCCGAACAGCTGCGCCCAGCGCGGCATGCCGGCGAACGGGAACATGAAGCCGGACAGCAAGATGTTGGGCAGGAAGAACATGAACGACATCTGGATCGCCTGCAGCTGGTTCTGGGCGATGGTGGAGAAGGTATAGCCGATCGACAGGTTGGTGGCGATGAACAGCGTGCTAAGCGCCGCCAGCAGCACGATGCTGCCCTCGATCGGCACCTCGAACAGCAGCACGCCGAAGCCCATGATCAGGCCGGCCTGCAGGCAGCCGATCATGATGTAGGGGGCGATCTTGCCCAGCATGATTTCGAGCGGCCGGATCGGCATCGCCAACAGGCTCTCCATGGTGCCGCGCTCGACCTCGCGCGTCACCGACAGCGAGGTGAAGATCAGCATGGTCATGGTGAGGATGGTACCAAGCAGACCCGGCACGATGTTGAGACTGGTGACGCCGGCCGGATTGTAGCGGCGATGCTGGCGCACCTCGAAGGCCACGACCGGTTGGGTAACGTCCGGCAGCCCGCGGTCGCGCGCCAGTGCCGTGCCGACGATGCCTTCGAGCGCGGCCAGCGCGCCGCTGGCCGCCACCGGATCGCTGGCGTCGGCGGCCAGCAACAGCGCCGGCTTGTCGCCGCGACGCACCCCGCGCTCGAAGCCGACCGGGATCTCGATGCCAAACAGCACCTCGCCCGACCGCATCCAATGGTCCATCTCGGCTTCCGAGCGGGCAACGTGGGTGATGGCAAAATAGGCGGTGTTGTTGAGTGCCGCCAGCACCGAGCGCCCAAGATCGCTGTCTTCATGCACCAGCACCGCCGTCGGCAGATGCCGCGGCGTGGTGTTGATGGCATAGCCGAACAGCAACAGCTGCACGATCGGAATGAAAATCATGGTGGCAAACGTCAGCCGGTCGCGCCGCAGCTGCACGAACTCCTTCACCAGCATCGCTCGGGTGCGCGACAAGGCGCCCGAGCGCCACCATCGTCGCAAATCGATCATTGAAAGTTGTCCTCCGAGCGCGCCATCAGATCGATGAACACATCTTCCAGCGACGGCGATGCGGCCGCCCAGCTGAGCTGCGGCTCACGCTTGAACGGGGCAATGGCCGCTTCCAGGGCGGCGCCGTCGCGGCCGGCCACGTGCAGGTTGGCGCCGAATGGCGCCACCATGTCGATGCCCTTGATGCCGACCAGCTTGTCGGCAAGCGCCGACAGGTTTGGACCGCTCACCGTGTAGGTCTTGAGCTCGGACTGCTCGATCACCTCGCCAATGCTGCCTTGTGCCAACAGCACGCCATAGGCGATGTAGGCGATCTCGTGGCAGCGCTCGGCCTCGTCCATATAGTGGGTGGAGACCAGCACGGTCATGCCGTCGGCGGCGAGTTTATGGATCTCGTTCCAGAATTCTCGCCGCGCCTTGGGATCGACGCCGGCGGTCGGCTCGTCGAGCAACAGCAGCTCGGGTTTCGGCAAAATACAGGCGCCGAGCGCGAGGCGCTGCTTCCACCCGCCCGACAGGGTGCCGGCCAGTTGCCGTTCGCGGCCCTCCAGTCCCAGTCGGGCAATGGCGGCAGCCGCCGCCGCCGCTGGATCGGCAAGACCATAGACGCGGGCCACGAACTCGAGGTTCTCCACAATCGACAAATCCTGATAGAGGCTGAAGCGCTGCGTCATATAGCCGACGTGCCGCTTGATCTCCTCGCTGTCCTTCAGAATGTCGTAGCCAAGGCAGCGGCCGCGGCCGCTGTCGGGCGTCAGGAGCCCGCACAGCATGCGCAAGGTGGTGGTCTTGCCCGAGCCGTTTGGCCCCAGGAAGCCGTAAATTTGGCCGCGCATCACCCGCATACTGAGATTGCGCACCACCACCTTGCCGTCGAAGGACTTGGTGAGCCCGTCGACCTCGATCGCCACGGCACCATCTTCACCGTTGCGCATGATTGGCGCCTGCACGAGCGGGCTCGAGGCGGACCGACACCGGCTGTCCGACGCGCAGGTTCTCAGGATGCTCCGGACGTGCCTCGATGCGAAACACCAGGCGGGCCCGCTCCTCGCGGCTGTAGATGACGGGGGGCGTGAACTCCGCCTGTGCGGAAATGAAGCTGATGCGCGCCGTCTGCCCTGCCTGGCAACCGTCGCAGTAAACCTCGACGCGGTCATCGATGGCGAGTGTGGGCAGGATCGCCTGCGGCACGAAAAAGCGCACCTTGGTATTGTTCGGCGGCAGCAGGGAGACGATCGGACGGCCCGCCTGCACCATTTCGCCGGTGCGGAAGTAGACCTCCTGCACGCTGCCCTCGACCGGGCTTGCGACCTGCCGGCGCTCAAGGCGCGTGCGCGCCGAATTGAGGCGCGCCTCCGCCGACCGCAGCGCCGCTTCCGCATCGTCGAAGGCTTTCTGCGAGCCGACCGCCCGCTTCAGGAGCGCCTGCGCCCGGTCAAAGCTCTGCCGCGCATTGGCAACGGCGGCTTCGTTTTCCGCCACCGCTGCCCGCTGCAGGTCGGCATCGAGACTAAACAGCGGCGCGCCGACCGCAACCTTGTCGCCTTCGCGCACCGATAGGGTCTCGACCCGGCCCGCCTCCTCGCCGCTGACGAAGATCAGTTCGGCCTCGATCCACCCCTGAAACTCCAGCTGCTGCGGCCCGCGACCCCAAAACTGGAAGGCAGCGAGCGCCAGGCCGGCGAGCACCAACCCGGTCACCGCGAACAGGCGCTTGTGCGAGGTCGTCATGGCTGCCACCCTCCGCCGCTGATGAGATCGCGATGCGCGCGCAGCAAGCCATCAATCTCGAGGGGCGCAATGTTGGAGAATAAGCCGTCCCAGATGACGGCCAGCAACAACGGCGCAACGATCAGTTGCGGAAAGCGCGCGGCGGCATCGGTTGCAAACTCGCCCCGCGCCACCGCCGCGCCAGCGATCTCGCGCATCAGCGCCAGACCCCGCATCACCACCTCGCGGTAGTAGAACTCGGCAATGCTGGGAAAGCGCGGACCTTCGGCGATGATGAGGCGCAGCAAATGCTTGCGCGGAGTGCCCAGCACCTCCTTCTGGAACAGCGCGAAGAACATCTCGATGACGTCGAGCGGCTTGATGTCGGGGCTTAGCCGGGCGGCGCCGATCCGGTCCATGATCGGCGTCAAGGCGCCGAGCACGAGCTCCTCAAACAAGGCCTGCTTGTCCTTGAAGTAGAGATAGAGCGTCCCCTTGGCGACCCCCGCGGCGGCGGCGACGTCGTCGAGCCGCGCTGCCTCGTAGCCGCGCGCGGCAAATTCGGTCAGCGCCGCCTCGAGAATGGCTTGCCGGCGCGCCGCCGCCGGCCGCGTGCGGGCGCCGAGGCCGGTTGCCGGCGCCGCGTCCGCCCGGTCCCGTCCGCGACCCGACACCGCCGCGGCGCGGTCCGCCGCCGTCCCCATCCCGGCCCGGCGCTTTCGTTGCGACATTTGCGGCCTCTCCCAAGCTCGCGTTTATGACTGACCCGTCAGTCATATGTATAACGCGCGGCCCGCACCAGGTGTGGTTCACGATTTTGTGATGCCGTTAACCATCTGCGGCAATGGGGTTCGGGAACGGTCTCATTCTCGCCCCAATCTAGGCACGCCCTAGCCCGAGGTGCGCTATGCTAGCGATCGGGTAGCACGCGAAAAATCCGAGCGGGCCCGTCCCTATGACGTGGAAAATCTTGCAAACGCAGCGCTGGCCGTTGTGGGTCCGGCTCGCCGTCTCGGCGGCGGTGCTGGTGGCGGTCTTCCTGTTCCAGATTCCCCTGGAACGCGAGGTTCCCGGCGAACCCTTCCTGTTGTTCTTCCTGGTCGTGATCGCCGCCACCTTGGCGTTTGGCAAGGGCGTCGGCCTCGTCAGCGTTGCCGTCAGCAGCCTGCTGTCGATCTTCTTCTTCGAGCCGTTCGGCTCATTGGCCATCCACCAGGCGGGCGACGTCATCAAGATCGAGCTCTACGCCATCCTCGCCGGCGCCGCGGTGATGGGCTTTGCCGCCCTGGCCGAGACCTTGATCATGGCCAACGAGAAAACCCGGGCCCTTGAGCGCGCCGACGCCAGCAAGGCGGTGTTGTTGCGCGAGTTGGCGCACGGCGTCGCCAACAATTTCGCCTCGGTCGCCGCCCTGATCAGCATCCGTTCGGCCGCGGTCAGCGACAGCGATGCCAAATCGGTGCTCGATGATGCCATCGAACAGGTGGCCGTTATGGCCCGCGTGCATCGGCAACTGCGCAGCGGCGTCAATGGCGTATTCGTCGACAGCGCCTCATTTATTCAGGAGTTGTGCGAAGATCTCAACGCCTCCGCGGCACGCGGACGGCCGTTATCGGTCCTGTGCACCGCCGAGAGCCACGCCCTGGCCATGGACCAGGCCGTCCTCATTGGCCTCATCATCAATGAGCTCGTCACCAACGCCATCAAGCACGCCTTCCCGCACGACCGTGCGGGTCACATTCGCGTGGCCTTCGGCATCTATGGTCGCCAATTGCACTTGACGGTGGCCGATGACGGCATTGGATTGACACCGGTCACCGAGCGCAGGACCGGCACCGGCCAAGAGCTCGTCCGTGGCCTTGCGCATCAGCTCGACGGCGACTTGCAGGTGCAATCCTCGGCCGCTGGCAGCACCTTTCGCTTGTCGGTTCCCTACGAGCGTCCGCTGGCCGCCGAACCTCGTTCCCACCACGCCGCCAACCTGATCCACTGAGGCGACCGGGCACCGACGGCGGACGGCCCGGCACCGGGGTCGAGGCGCCGCGCGCCCCCGATGGAGCGAGGCGTCGCTCCCTTGCCCGCTGGGCTCCCGCCCCCGGCCGCATCGCCTTTGCCGGGTCACGCCTTGTCGAGGGCAACCGGATTTTGCTGCAGCCGATCGGCGGCGGCAGCGCGTGACCAGGGCCGGTGATTGACGGCGCCGATCCGCCACAGACCGGCGATGCCCGCGGGCGTCAGATAGTCGAGGCGGGTCAGGGAGCAGTTGTCGATGCTGAAACTCAAGGCCAGCTGCGGGGAAACCGCCAACGCCAGCGCCAGCGCCGCCCGGATCGTGCCACCGTGGGTGACAGCGACGATGTCGCGGCCGCGATAGTCGCGATTGAGGCGTTCGATCGCCGGGACCACGCGGGCGACGAGGTCGGCGAAGCTTTCACCGCCGAGTGGACGCTCGTCGGCGGGCGCAAACCACAAGGTGTGGGTGCCAACCTTGCGCGCGGCATAAAAGGCTTTGCGCTGCTGGCCTTGCCATTCGCCCAGGTGCTGCTCGGCCAGCTCGCGCACCTCGAGCGGCAAAATGCCGGCGAACCGATCGGGGGCCGCGGCCAGGATAGCCGCGGCGGTCTCCTTGGTGCGTCTGAGGTGGCTTGTCAGCCATACCGCCTCGCGCGGCAGCTCGCGGGCCAGCACCGCGAAGATCTCGCTATCGCCGCAGTCGCAGGCGAGATCGCGCTGACCATAGATGAAGCCACCATCCGGCACCGGGGCATGCCGCACCCACCACCACCGCGTCTGATCCGACATCGCGCTCAATCCATGGTGACGACGATTTTGCCCATGGCCTGGCGCGCTGCCAGCCGGGCGATGGCGACGCCGGCCTTGGCCAGCGGATAGCGCTCCGACACCAGCGGCTTGATCGCGCCCTTGCCGTAGAGCGCGATCAGCTCGGCAATATTGTCGGCGTTGGCCTTGGGGTCGCGCCGCGCAAAGCCGCCCCAGAACACACCCACGATCTGGCACGACTTCAACAGCGCGAGGTTGAGCGGCAACCGTGGAATGCCGGCGGGAAAGCCCACCACCAGCAAGCGGCCGGCCCAGGCAATGGCCCTGAGCGCCGCCTCGGTATAGTCGCCGCCGACGGGATCGTAGATGACATCGGCACCACGGCTGCCGCAGGCCGCCTTGAATTGCTCCGACAAGGCCTTGGTGCCAGCCTTGTCGAACGGTCCGGCGGCATAAACCACGCCCGCGTCGGCACCGTGTTGTCTCGCCAGCGCAACCTTCTCCTCAGAGGAGGCGGCGGCAATGACGTGCGCACCAAACGCCTTGCCGAGCTCGACCGCCGACAGCCCAACGCCGCCGGCGGCGCCGAGCACGAGTAAGCTCTCGCCCGGTTTGATCTGCGCCCGATCCTTGAGCGCATGGATCGAAGTGCCGTAGGTCAGCACCAGGGCGCTGGCGATGTCGAATGGCATGCCGGGCGGCATCGCAATGCAGTCGTCGGCTGCGATCAAGAGCCTGTCCGCCATGCCGCCGTGGCCGCACGAGCCGATCACGTGGTCGCCTGGGCTCAAATTCGTCACCCCCGCGCCGACCGCCACAACCACGCCGGCAACCTCGCCCCCCGGCGCAAACGGCCGCGGCGGCTTGAACTGATAGCGGTCCTCAATGATGAGCAGATCCGGATAGTTGACGCCACAAGCCTTGACCGCGAGCACCACCTGGCCGGCCGCCGGCACCGGATCGGGCAGCTCCTCCAGCACCAAGGTCTCGGGCCCCCCGACACGCTTGCTCAACATCGCCTTCATCGGCTCGCCGCTCCAGCTTCAAATACCAAGATCGATCTCAGTTAACAGAAGACGCAGGGGTGCGTCGATGCTGCGGTGGCGGGTCGCAGGCGGATGGCATCGGACCGGCATCGCCGACAGTGGCGTGATCAATGTTTAGCCCCCGCCGGCTGCCCACTGCGACCAGCAAGCCGTGGCGCCAGGCCACTGGCGCGCTCGCAACTTGCACCCTCGTCACATTCAACTATGAAGGACAATGAAGGACACCAATGCCGGCCGATCCCTACCCAGCCGGCCCCCCTTTTAGCCCGGGACACGCATGAAGACCGACACGCCGCGGCCCATCCTGCTCAAGGACTATCGCCCTCCCAACTATCTCATCGATCACGTCGATCTCGACGTGGCGCTGGCACCCGAGCGCACCCGGGTCGAGGCACGGCTCAAGCTGCGGCCGAACCCGGCGCTCGGACGTGCCGAGGCGGGGCCGTTGCGGCTCGATGGCGAGCTGCTCGAACTGGGCAGGGTGGCTCTCGACGGCCGCGAACTCGCCCCACCGCACTACCGGCTCAGCGACAAGGACCTGGTGATCGAGAAGCCGCCCGCCCGCGCCTTCGTCCTCGAGCTTGTCACCTACTGCAACCCGGAGGCGAACAAGGCCCTGTCGGGCCTGTACCGCTCGCGCGGCATCTATTGCACGCAGTGCGAGGCGCAAGGCTTCCGGCGCATCACCTATTTTCTCGACCGCCCCGACGTGCTCGCCACCTATACCACCCGGATCGAGGCCGAGCACGCCGAGGCGCCGGTGCTGTTGTCCAACGGCAATCCCGTCGCGCAGGGCGAACTGGCCGGCGGCAAACGCCATTTTGCCGTTTGGCAGGATCCTCATCCCAAGCCCAGCTACCTGTTCGCCTTGGTCGGCGGCGAGCTCGCACATTTGGCCGCGCAGTTCAAGACCGCCGCGGGGCGCAAAGTGGCGCTCAAAATCTATGTCGAGCCGGGCAAAGAGGACCGCTGCGCCTGGGCCATGGACGCGCTGAAACGCGCCATGCGCTGGGACGAGCAGCGGTTTGGACGCGAATACGACCTCGACGTCTTCAATATTGTCGCCGTGTCGGATTTCAACATGGGCGCCATGGAGAACAAGGGGCTCAATATCTTCAACGACGCGCTGGTGTTGGCCTCACCCGAGACCGCCAGCGACCAGAATTTCGCCGACATCGAGCGCGTCATTGCGCACGAGTACTTCCACAACTGGACGGGCAACCGCATTACCTGCCGGGACTGGTTTCAGCTCTGCCTCAAGGAGGGCCTGACCGTGTTCCGCGACCAGGAATTCTGCGCCGATCAGCGCTCCGCCACGGTGCAGCGCATTCGCGACGTGCGCAACTTGAAGGCGCGGCAATTTCCCGAGGATGCGGGCCCGTTGGCGCACCCGGTGCGTCCCGAGCGCTACATCGAGATCAACAACTTTTATACTGCCACCGTCTACGAGAAGGGCGCCGAGCTGATCCGCATGATCGAGACCCTGCTCGGACGCGACGGCTTTCGCCAAGGCCTCGATCTCTACTTTGAGCGCCACGACGGTCAGGCGGCAACGGTGGAGGAGTTCGTCGCGTGTTTCGAGGACAGCTCCGGCCGCAGCTTCAAGCAGTTCATGACCTGGTATGCCCAGGCCGGCACACCCGAGCTCATCTGCAAGCTCAAGTACGATGCCCGCAGCAAGACCGCCGAGCTGACCATTACCCAGGTCCTGCCGGCCACGGCCGGGGAGGTAAAGGCCAAAAAGAAGCCGCTCGCCATTCCCCTGCGCCTGGGACTGATCGGCCACAACGGCCATGACATCGACCTCACCTTGGCCTCCGGCGCCGCCGTCAAGGATGGCCTGTTGCAGCTCGGCAAGCGCACCGAGACCTTCCGCTTTCGCGATCTGCCGTCGCGCCCGGTCGCCTCGCTGCTGCGCGGGTTCTCCGCCCCCGTCAACCTGACGGTTGACCACTCCGAGGCCGATCTGCGGTTTCTGATGGCCAATGACAGTGACCTCTACAATCGCTGGCAGGCGGCGCAGGAGTACGCCACCCGCGTGCTCACCGCCGCGGTCGCCGCGGTCAAGGCCGGCGCGGCGCCGGCGCCGCCGCGCCCCTTCATCGAAGCCCTGGGGGTGACGCTCGCCAATGACGAGCTGGAGCCGGGCTATCGCGCCCAGTTCATGTTCCTGCCGAGCGAGACCGACCTCGCCAGGGTGATCGGCCGCAACGTCGATCCCACCGCCATTCACCTCGCCCGCAAGGCCTTGCGCAAGGCGATCGGTAGCACGCTCAGCGGCACGCTGATCGACATCTATCAGCGCCACGAGGTCAAGGGCCCCTATTCGCCGGCGGCGGAGTTCGCCAGCCGTCGCGCCCTGCGCAACGCCGCGCTCGGCTATCTGGCAAGCCGCGGCCGGCGCGAGGACATAGCGCGCGTCGCCGCGCATTTCGCGCACGCCCGCAATGCCACCGACGAATTGAACGCGTTGGCGATGCTGTCCGAGCTGCGCACACCGGAGCGCACGCGGGCGTTTGCGCGTTATTACCAGCGCTGGAAGGACGACCATCTGGTGATCGACAACTGGTTCGTCTATCAGGCCGCCTCGCCGCTGCCCTCGACCTTGAGCGCGGTGGAAAAGCTGGCGCGCCATCCGCTGTTCTCGCTCAAGAACCCCAACAAGGTTCGCGCCCTGATCGGCGCGTTCGCGGTCTCCAATCCGGTCAACTTCAACCGCCCGGATGGCAAGGGTTACGAGTTCGTGGCGAGCCGCGTGCTCGAGCTCGATCGCTTCAACCCGCAGATCGCCGCCCGGCTGCTCGCCGCCTTTCGCAGCTGGAAGACGCTGGAGCCACAGCGGCGCCGGTTGGCAAAGAAGACGCTGAGCGGCATCGCCAAAACCAAGCCGCTGTCGCCTGACGTGCTGGAGATCGTGGGCAAGATGCTCGAGTGAGCTCGCGGTGGCGGCAACCTGGTAGAGCCGCGCCGGTCACAGCTCGCCCTATTTTGGTCGCGATGCCGATCAGGGAGCTCGACAAGCGATTCGACGATGCCTCACAATGAGTGAATGATTCGACACGTGTAGGGTGTCGGATCGGGTCTGGGCAGCATTCATTCACAATTCGATTGAGGGCCAGATGGCGCGAGGTACTTCACCTCAGCCACGGAGGGCTGCGTCCATGGCATGGACGGCCGTGGCAGGCTTACTCGGTGCCGAACGGGCGGGGCGCCGGCCGCCGCCGGCCGGCTGGCCGCGGCTCTCGGAAGTTGCCTCGACGCTCTACCTTGCCGGGCTGGCGCTGGTGTCACTCACGGCCTGGCGGCTGCCGGCAGGGGCGGGCGGGTCGATCCTGGGCGACCTCAGCCTGATGCTGCTATTGAGCCTCGGCAGCGTGCTGGCGGTTGCGACCTTGGCCCGCACCGAGCCGGGGGAGCTGCCGGCGCCGGCCGCTGGCACCGCGGAGGCCTGCGGTGAACTGATGGCGCAGTTGAGCCATCAGCTGCGCACGCCGCTCAACGCCGTCATTGGCTTCTCGGAACTCATGGCCTGCGAGCTCTACGGGCCGCTCGGCAACCGTCGCTACCAGGAATACGCCCATCACATCTGCGAGAGTGGCGGACGGCTGCTCAAATCATCGCAGGACGCCCTGGCGGTCACCGAAGCCATGACCCAATGGATGACCGACCGCACCCGCGCCCACCGCGAGCGGCTCGCGCTGGGCGCGCTCCTCGCCGAGGCCTGGACGGCGGCGATGGGCAGCGATGCGCGCCTGCCGTTAACCGATGGCGCCGGCCACAGCATCGCCGGTGAACGGGGTGCCATCGTCCAGGCGCTCACGCAGCTGTTGCGGCAGGCCGCAAACCTGCCGGGGACGGACGCCATCACCATCGCCATCAGCCGACGCCATCCGGGCTGCCGGCTGGAGATCTGCGCCCTCGGCGCGCGGGCGACCCCGCCGGCCGACGGCGCCGACCTCAACCTCATCCTGGCGAGGTTGCTGATGCAGACCCAGGGCGCGGTGCTGACCGTGGGGCCGAGCGACAGTGGCTGGATGGCAGCGGTTGACTTCGTGGACGGCTAACGGCCGGGCCGGGACGGTGTTTGCAGCGCGGGCGCGGGCGCGCCCAGCCGATTGGTGGCGCTACTTCGTCTGCTGGTTGTGGTCATTCACCTGCCGGTCGGGTTCGTCGAGCAGGTTTTGGCCCGATGGCCGGCGCTGCTCGCGCCAGGCCGGAAAGGCGCGGCGCTCGGCGGGCGTCAACTCGTTGGCAATCACCAGGTCGAGGCTCAGCACCGCCGCCCGCGCGCGGTTATAGGCCTCCGACAGGCGGCCTTGCGCGGCAGCAAATTTCTCCCCGTCGAACGGCTCGGCGGCCAAGGTTTGCATCGCCTCCTCGCGCGCGGCGCGGATGTCGCGACGGAACGGACGAATATGCTGGCGCTGCCCGGCGGTCGCGTTCCAAATCTGATCGCGCCGCTCAGGCGGCAGCGAGGTGGTGTAGCCCAACAGGTTGGGGGTGACGCTTCGGACCGGCGGCTGGTGCGCCCGGGCCCGCCAGATCGACCCGGCCACCAGACCGACGACGATGAGGTTGAGCGCCAGCGACGCCGTGAGCAGGGCGACGCTCCAGCGCGGCATCTGCCAGCCCCCTCGCACCGCTCCGATACCCGCCCCGGTCATAGCAAATCCTCATCCGGATCGAACCAGCCCGGCGCCGGGTTGGCGTTGCCCATGGAGATGCCGGTGAAGTCCTCGAGCGCCGGGATCAGCGGCTGCGGCACCGCCGCGGCGCCGAGAAAGACGCCGAGCATCAGACAGGCGGCCAGCAAACCGGCGGCGCGACCGGCGGGACTGCGATGCAACCAGCGCCGCCGCTGCGCCAACTCGACCACGGTGGCTCGCGGACGCACCGCCAGCGCCCGGCTGCGGGCCTCGTCCGTGGCCAGCGGGTCCGCCGCCGGCACCATGCGCGGGGAGCGCTGAGCCGCGGCAACAATGCGCGCGGCCAGCGCCGCTTCGCTCGCCAGCGAGGGCAGCGGCGCGCGTTCCAGAACGCGATCGAGCGCCTCGGCCTCGCCCAGCAACCGGCGGGCAGCCGGATCGCGGGCCGCCAACTGCCCGGCGCTCGCTCGTGCATCAACCGGCCAACGCGTGCGGTCGCTGCCATAGACGTCGAGCAAACGCTCAAACTCCAAGAGTGTCATGCTGTTGCCCAAACCTGTCATCTCAGCACCTTGCGTGTTCTAGCATCCGTTCGTTAGCTCTCGTTCTCGGGCAATAGGCCATGCCACTCGTCCTTCAGCGCCGCCTTGAGCGAGCGGCGCGCGCGAGCTAACAGCGATTCGACGGCCTCGTCCGAAATATCCAATACCTGGCCGACCTCGATCTGGCTCATGCCCTCGTAGTGAAACAACGTCAGCGCCAGACGCTGCCGCTCGGGCAAAGCCTTGAGCGCCGCATCGACCCGGCCCTTCAACTCTCGTTCCGTCAGATGCCGCACCTGACCGGCAGGCTCGGCCTGTTCCGGCAACTCGTCGACCACGGTGGTGCTGCGCGTGGCCCGCACCCGGTCGATGCACAGGTTCGAGGCCACCCGCCGCAGCCACGGCCGTACCCCGCCCGGGCCCAACTCGAGGCCCGCCGCGTTGCGCCAAAGCCTCAGCATCGTCTCCTGCGCCACGTCTTCGGCCTCCGCGTCGTCCTTGAGCATGCGCCTGGCAATGGCAAGGACGGTCGGCAAATGCCGGTCGACGAGGCCGCGGAAGGCCTGTGCCTCGCCCGCCGCCACGCGTGCGAGCAAGGACGCTTCCGCCTCGACCTCTTCCGGCTCGGACCTGAGCGCCGGACCAGGCTCACTCTTGCGCGCAAGCACGCGTCATGCCTCGCCAGTTGCCGCCTGGAGGGCACGCCTCCCAACCGGGACGCGGCCCTTCGCTTGGCACTCTATCCCACATCCGGCGGGGCCGATCGAGGGCCCTCGTCGCCTTCAGGGCCGTAAACGCGGCAAGGGAAGGCGTTCCGTCGCGCCATAAATCCTCACCCGCAGAGGGAGTTAGGCCAGTGAATGGCGATCCGGGCTGGAGTTGGGCGCAAAGCGCCACCCGGCCGGCTAGCTGACGAGGCGGTCAAACAGCGCCGCAACCTCGCGCTGGCGCTCGGCCAAATCGGCCTCAAGACGGGCAAAGTCGGGGGCATCACCGGCGCGGGCCAGCAGCACCTTCAGCCCGTCCGGGGCGGCCTTCGGCACGAACGGACCATCCTGGCAGAGGCGCAACACTTGCGTCAGATTGTTCAACAGCTGCGCGGCTGGCAGCAGCACGTCGGCGGCGCCGGCGGGGAGCAAGCCGGCCCGCTCCAGCTTGCCGAGCGCCTCCAGCGTGTTCTGGGACAAGATCTCGGGCCGGTCGGCGGCGTGCTTTAGTTGCAGGTACTGGGCGATGAACTCGAGGTCGACCAGCCCGCCGCGCACCTGCTTCAGGTCCCAAATGTCCCCTGTACCTTTTTCGCGCGCGATCCGCGCGCGCATGCTCGTCACGTCGGCGGCAATCTTGGCGGGGTCGCGGGGCCGGCGCAGGATGTCGGCGATGGCGGCCTCCACGCCAAGCTTGAGCTCGGGCGCACCGGCCACCACGCGGGCCCGCGTCAACGCCAGGTGCTCCCAGGTCCAGGCCTCGTTCGCCTGGTAATGGATGAAGCTCGACAGCTGCGTGGCAACCGGTCCCTTTTGCCCGGACGGGCGCAGTCGCATGTCGACCTCGTAGAGCTGACCTTCGGCGGTCTGCGCCGTAAAGGCGCTGATCAGGCGCTGGGTCAGGCGGCTGAAATACTGGGTCGGCGGCAACGGCCTGGCGCCATCCGAGTGCAGCGCGTCGGCGGCAAAATCGTAGATCACGATCAGGTCGAGGTCGGAGGCCGCCGTCATCTCCCGGCCGCCGAGCTTGCCCATCGCCACCACCACCGCCGCCCCGCCCGGCACCCGCCCATGCGCGCGCGCCATTTCGCGCGCCACCACCCCGTGCATGGCCTCGATCATGCACTCGGCGAGCTGGGCATAGGCGCCGCCCGCCTGGCTGGCGCTGATGCTGCCCGTGAGCACGCGCACGCCGATCAGGAACGCCTGCTCGTTGCCGATGCGGCGGGCGCGGTCGAGCACGTCTTGCACGTCGCTGGCCTCGCCGAGCTCGGCAGCGACGATGCCGGCGAGATCGTCTGGGCTCGGCAGGGTGCCGAAGAAGCCGGGCGCCAGCACCGCGTCCAATACCCGGCGGCGCTTGCCCAGGATCCGTGCCAGTCGCGGCGCCGTGCCCATGATGGCGGCGATCAAGTGGATCAGGCTCGGGTTCTGCTTCAAGAGCGAGAACAGCTGCACGCCCGAGGGCAGCTCCGACAGAAAGCGGTCGAAGCCGATGAAGGCCACGTCCGGATTGGCGGTCTTGGCCAGGGCCTCGATCAGCACCGGCTGCATTTCGGTGAGGAGCTCGCGCGCGCGTTGGCTGCGCACCGCCGGGTAGCGGCCGTGATGCCAGCCGCGCACCTGGGCCACGACCTCGGCGGCGCGGCTGTAGCCGAGCCCGGTGAGCGCCGCCAAGGTGGCGGGGTCATCGGCCTCGCCGGCGAACACCATGTTGCTGCCGCCGCGCGTCAGCGCCGGGCTGCCTTCGAACAGGCGAACGTAGTGGGCCTGCACCCGCTCCAGTTCGCCGGTGAGCCGCGCGGCAAAGCTGATGGCGTCGGGATAGCCGCAGAACTTGGCGAACGCTGCGAGCTTGTCGGCGTCCTGCGGCAAGGTCTGGGTCTGCTCGTCGGCGAGCATCTGCAGCCGATGCTCGACATGGCGCAGGAAACGATAGGCCTCGTCCAGATCCTGGCGCGCCGCGGCGCTGATCCAGCCGCGCTCTTCCAGACGCTGCAGCGCCAGCAAGGTGGCAGCGACGCGCAGTTCCGGCTGCCGGCCGCCGGCGATCAGCTGCTGGGTTTGGGCGAAGAATTCGATCTCGCGGATGCCGCCGCGGCCGACCTTGATGTTGTGGCCGGCAACGCCGATCGTGCCAAAGCCGCGCACGGCGTGGATCTGCCGCTTCATCGCATGAATGTCGGCGATGGCCGCGAAATCCAGATACTTGCGCCAGATGAACGGCGCCAGATCCCGCAACAGTGCCTCGCCCGCGGCGATGTCGCCCGCCGCCGCGCGCGCCTTGATCAGCGCCGCCCGCTCCCAGTTCTGGCCGAAGCTCTCGTAGTAGTTGAGGGCGGCATCGGTCGACAGCGCCAGCGGCGTCGAGCCCGGATCCGGGCGCAGCCTGAGATCGGACCGGAACACGTAGCCATCGCCGGTGCGCTCGTGCAGGAGCCGCACCAGATCCCGCGTCAGGCGCACGAAAAAGGTCTGCACCTCGAGCCCGGCGCGCAGGCGGATGCGCGCCAAGTCGTAAAACACGATGAGGTCGATGTCGGAGGAGTAGTTGAGCTCGTTGGCACCGTACTTGCCCATCGCCAACACGATGTAGCCGTCGGGCTCGGGGGCCAGCCAATCACCGCGCGCGAACGCCTGCCGGAACAAGAAGGCGACGGCGGCCGACACGGCAACGTCGGCCGCGGTCGACAGCGTGCGCGCCACGCTCATCACCGGCCAAACCCCGCCGAGGTCGCAGAGCGCGGTCAACAGCGCAACCTCGGCCTTGAAGACGCGCAAGCTTACCATCGCATCGGCGCTGCTTTGTGCCGCCGCCGTGGCCGCGCGCGCCGCCCGGCACAGCTCTTCAAACCGCGCTTCGGGCGAGCTGGCGAACGCCGCCAGCAGCCGCGCCGGGTCGCGCTCGATGAGCGCGGTCAGAAACGAAGAGGCGCCAAAGATACCGGCCAACAGGTGGCGGCTCGGCGCCTGCTGCAACAGCTCGGATAGCCCGGCCAGCGCCGCGTCCTGTCGGGCGCGCTCGCCGAGCTCGGCCAGCACGCGGTTCGCCTGGTTGTGATCGTGAACGATCGGCGCCTCACTCAATCGTTGCCTGAGGCTGCCGCCCCCCGAGGACATCTCAATGCTCCCGGCCGTGGCCCGCCGCCGCTAGCGCCGGGTTGGGTCCGCCGATCGGCAGGTTGAGGACGGCGCGCAGGCCCGGGCCGTTGTCCTCGAGCCGGATCGAGCCGCCGTGCAGGCGCGCCACCGCCGCGACCAGGCTGAGGCCCAGCCCGCTGCCGGGACGCGAGCGGCTCTTCTCGAGGCGCACGAAGCGCTGCAGCGCGCGCTGCCGATCCTGAGGAGCCACCCCCGGCCCGCGGTCGCCAACCGCAATCTCGATGGCGCCGTCGACGCGCTTCAAGACAATGCTGACCGGCGCCGCCACCTCGGCGCCGTTGGCGCCATGCAGACGACCGTTGGGCGAATACTTGATGGCATTGTCGACCAGGTTGGCGACCGCCTGGCTGACAAGCTCGCGGTTGGCGGTGAGCGCCAGGCCCGGTTCCGCCGACACCGACAAGGTCAAGCCCGCCTCATCGGCCACCGGCTCATAGAGCTCGGCGACATCGGCGATGATCGATGCCGGGTTGAGCCGCTCCATGCTTTCCGCCACCGCGCCACCCTCCAGGCGGGCGATCAGCAACAAGGAGTTGAAGGTCTTGATCAGCTCGTCGGCCTCCTCGATGGTCTTCATCAGGCCATCGCGATAGACGGCCGGGCCGGCGCTGCTGCGCAAGGCCGCCTCGGCCCGATTGCGCAGCCGGTTGAGCGGCGTCTTGAGGTCGTGGGCGATGTTGTCGGACACCTCGCGCAAGGCCCGCATCAGCTCCTCGATGCGCGCCAGCATGGCGTTGAGGCTCTCGGCCAGACGGTCGAGCTCGTCGCCCGAGCCGTTGAGCGGAATGCGCCGCGACAGATCGCCCGACATGATGCTGCGGGTGGTCTCGTTCACGCTCTCGATCCGCCGCAGCACGCTGCGGCTGACGAGCAGGCCGCCACCGATGCCGAGCGCGGACAGGATAATGACGCTCCACAGCCCGAGCCGGCCCATGGTCCAGGCGAAGCGGCGCAGGTCCTCGATATCGCGGCCCACCACCAGGGTGAGCCCGCCGGGCACGTCGATTTGCACGCCGACCGCAACCCGCGGCTTGCCCTGCGTCGGCCCCGATTGCGGCACGTAGGTAAACACCCCGCGCTGCTCGCCGTCCATGAGCTCGGGCGGCACCTGGCGCAGATTGCCCGCGGCGCGCTGGCCGGCGCTGTCGATCAGCAGATAGAGGCTCGAGCCCGGATCGGCCGCGCGCTCGGCGATGATGGCGCTGAGCCGCGCCGGGCCCCCGGCCTGATACTGCTCGCGCAGGCCGACCACCTCGGCGCGCAGGGTTTCGACCACGCTGGTGGTCAACAGCTCGTTGGCGCGCCAGGCGATGAAGCCGACGGTGACGCCGGCCGCCAGGATGAACGCGCCCATATAGATGAGCGCCAGCCGAAACGGGGTCGACAGCAGCAGCCTAGTCAGAGCCGTCACGGATCATATATCCCGCTCCGCGCACCGTATGCAGCAGCGGCTTGGCGAAGCTCTTGTCGATTTTGCTCCGCAACCGCGAAATGTGCACGTCGATGACGTTGGTTTGCGGATCGAAGTGATAGTCCCACACGTTCTCGAGCAGCATGGTACGGGTGACCACCTGACCCGCGTGCTTCATCAGGTATTCGAGCAGGCGAAATTCGCGAGGCTGCAGCACGATCGGCTCGCCGGCACGCACCACCTTGTGCGACAGCCGGTCGAGAACCAGGTCGCCGACGGCATAGCGCGTCTCCTGCTGCTCGGGCGCCGGCCGGCGCGCCAGCGCCTCGATCCGCGCCAACAGCTCGGTGTACTGATAGGGCTTGGTGAGATAGTCGTCGCCGCCGGCGCGCAGGCCCTTGACCCGATCATCGACCTCGCCCAGCGCCGACAGGATCAAGACCGGCGTGCGGGTCCCCTCGGCGCGCAGGGTCTGCACGATCGACAGGCCGTCGCGCAACGGCAGCATGCGATCGACGATCAGCACCTCATAGCCGCCGTCGCGCGCCATGGCGAGGCCGGTCTCGCCATCGCCGGCAACATCGGCGTTATGCCCGCTCTCGCGCAGCGACCGCTGCAGGAAGTGCGCCGTTTCCCGATCGTCTTCGATCACCAGCACGCGCATGGAAACAAAACCCGCTGTTCATCTCCAGGAGGCCCAAGTTTATAGCGCGGAGCCCGCCCGGACCCACTCAAAATAACAAGCGAGGCGGCCGCTTCATAACAACGAGGCGGCCTGCTCGCTCGCAACAGGCCGCCTCGCATCCTTGCCCGCCAGCTCGAGCGGCGGATTAACCTTTTTTAAGTTGCACGGCGACGAAGCGCAGGTCGTCACCGGACTTGATGCGCATCAGCACCGCCTTGCGTCCGAGCTTGGACGCCTCCTTGACGCCGTGCGCCACATCATCCGGGCTCTTAACGGCCAGACCACCGACCTCAAGGATGACATCGCCCGACTTGATGCCCTTCTGGGCGGCATCGGAGCTGCCATCGACCTCAGTGATCACGACCCCTTCCTTGGCGCCGCCGGTGGCCGGGGCAATGGTGAGCCCGAGCTGGTCCATCTCGGTGGTCTGCGGCTCCTTGCTGGGCTCGACCTTGGCCACCTCCTTGCCGCTCGGGAACTTGCCGAGTTTGACCGGCACCGTCTGCTCCTTTTGACCGCGCAGGACTTTGACGTCGACCTTGGCGTCGGGATTGAGCGCGGCGATCTTGCGGGCAAGGTCGCGGCTGTCCTCGATGTTCTGGCCGTTGACGGCCAGGATGGCATCGCCGTTTTTCAGGCCGGCCTCGGCGGCCGGGCTGGCGGCGGTGACCTCGGTCACCAGCGCCCCCTTGGGCTCGGTCAGGCCGAGGCTGGCGGCCACGTCCTGGTCGACGTTCTGGATCTTCACGCCAAGCCAGCCGCGGCTGACAGAGCCCGACGATTTCAGCTGCTCGACGACCTCCTTGGCGGTCTTGGCGGGGATCGCAAAGGCGATGCCGACGTTGCCACCCGAGGGGCTGTAGATCGCGGTGTTGACGCCGACCACCTCGCCATCGAGGTTGAAGGTCGGGCCACCCGAGTTGCCGCGGTTCACCGCCGCGTCGATCTGCATGTAGTCATAGGGACCAGAACCGATGTCGCGGCCCTGCGCCGAGACGATGCCGGCGGTTACCGTGCCGCCGAGACCAAACGGATTGCCGACCGCCACCACCCAGTCGCCGACGCGGGGCAGCTTGTCGGCAAATTTGACGAACGGGAACGACTGCGTGCCCTTGATCTTGAGCAGCGCCACGTCGGTGCGCTGGTCGGTGCCGATCAGCTCGGCGTCGAACTTGTTGTCCTTATCGAAGCTGACCTGGATGCGGCTGGCGCCGTCGATGACGTGGTTGTTGGTCACCACATAGCCATCCGCCGAGATCACGAAGCCCGAGCCCTGCGCCAGGGTGGGCCGGCCCGGGGCGGGACCCGGCTGTCCCCTAAACTCCGGCGGCAGTCGCTTGAAGAATTCGCTCAACGGATGGTCATCGGGCAGATCCGGCAACAGGTCCTTGCCGCGCGGCGGGCTGCCCTTCTGCGCCACCTTGGCGCCGCCGTTGGTGACATGGATGCTCACCACCGCCGGCTTGACGTGATCGACGATGTCGGCAAAGGACAGCGGTGCGCGCCCGACCGGCGTTTGCACGCCATCGCCCTTGAACTGCGCCTCGACGCGCTGTTGCGGCAGGGCGAGACCGACCACGCCGGCCAGCGCCAAGATCGCGATCGTCGAGGCGAAAGCCGTGCGTCGCGTCGAACGTCGGGCGCGAGAGGCGAGGAGAGAGGAATCCATTCGGTTGACCCCAAAGTGAGAGTGCCACGGTCGTAGGTGGTGCAGCCATATCGCGGCGGCCCTTACAGGCGGCTTTCAGCCGCATTAAAAGTTGGTAAGGTTCACCCATGCAGCAGCAGCGCCAGATGTGGGCAAGACGGTCGCGGCAACCGTCGCAGCCCCAGGCGCCGACCGGCCGCCAGCAGGCGCTGTTGCTCCCGGCGCTAGCGCTGGTGGCCGTGCTGGTCGTGGCATCGGCAAGCGCGGCCGGTCCCTGGCGCCCCGGTGCCAGGCCGCCACTGCCGCCGGCCCTGCCGGTGGCGGTGTTCGGCACCGACGATCGCATGCCGGTTCCGCCCAGGTTCAAGGCCCTGAAAGACAAGATCGGGCTCCTTTTCAACCAACGCGCGCGCTTAGTGTGTACCGCCTTCTGCGTCGCCACCGACGTCGTGGCCACCGCCGGCCATTGCCTCTACCGCACGCACGGCGAACGTCCCCCGCAGCTCGCCGACTTCTGGTTTGCGCGCAACTTCGATGCCGAGCGGCGCTTTGAGCGCATCGCCGGCGCCGGCACCGGCGCGGCTGCGCAACACGTCCTGTCGGGGAGCACGGATCTCAGCGTGCGACCGCCGATCGATGCCAGCAAGGACTGGGCACTCGTGCGCCTGTCCCGCCCCGCCTGCAGCACGGGCGGGCTGCCGATCCGGGCGCTGCCGGCCGAGACGCTGATGGCGGAAGCAGCCGCCGGCCACGTGTTCCAGCTGTCCTATCACCGCGATTTTACCCCGTGGAAGCTCGCCTACTCCACCCCGTGCGGGGTGGCGCGCGACTTCGAGACGGCGGATTGGGCGACCATTGCCCGCGATTTTGCCGAGCCGACGCAGCTCATTTTGCACACCTGCGACACCGGCGGGGCCTCGTCGGGATCGCCGCTTCTATTCGAGGCTGCCGGCGGATTTGAAGTCGTGGGCATCAATGTCGGCACCTACGTGCAATCCAAGGTGTTGATGGAAGACGGGCAAGTCACCAAACGGCTCAAGGCCGACATTGTGGCCAATACCGCGGTCAATAGCGCTGCCTTCGCCCTCAAGCTGGCGGCCTTCCGGCAAGCAGCGATCCTGGCAACCCCCGAGGCGATCAGCGCCCTGCAGCGGACCCTGAAACAGCGCGACCTCTATGGCGGTGCCATCGATGGCACCTATGGGGCGAAGCTGCGCCGGGCGATCGAGGCCTACGAGGCCGCCGAGGGCCTGCCGGTGACCGGGCTGGCGACCGAGGCGCTGTTGAAGCGCATGCATGGCGCTCTGCCGCAGCGCCGACCGCCGGCTGCCGGCGGCTCGTGACAGTGTCGTCGCCGTTGATCGTTTGGCGGGCTCACGTGGGTTGCCGGCCGGGCCGGCGGCAAAGCGATGCCAGCGGGCCAATCAGGTCGCCGAGCCGGTGTCGCGGCGAAGCACTTCCTCGAGGCGCTGCTGCTCGGCCTCCGTCAGCGGCGCGGCCGCCGCCTCGCTGTTGGTGGCCGCAGGCCGGCGCGCGCGGCGCAACAAGTAGAGCGTGGCGCCCAACAGCAGGACCAGCGGCGCCAGCCATAACAGCACGGTGTGCCGATTGAGCTTGGGGCGGAGCAGGACGAACTCGCCATAGCGCGCTTCGACGAAGGCCAGCACCGCCTGGTTGCTGTCGCCGGCCGACAGACGCTCGCGCACGAGGATGCGCAGATCCCTGGCGAGCGCGGCGTTGGAATCATCGATCGACTGGTTCTGGCACACCAGGCAGCGCAGCTCCTGCGAGATCACGCGCGCGCGCGCCTCGAGCGCGGGATCGGGCAGCATCTCGTCGGGTTCGACCGCCGCCGCCGGCGGCGCCAGGATCGCCAGATGGAGGAGCGCGAGCCAGCCCAGGGCGGCAAGTGAGACGCCGCGCCGCCGGTGCAGAGGGGTGCCAAGCGGTCGCATCGGCTAGCCTGCAGCGCCGGCCAGCGCCGCCCGGGCACGGCGCGGCACGCCGATCCTGAGGCGGCGATCGGACAACGATAGCAAGCCGCCAAGCGCCATCACCACGGCGCCGAGCCAGATCAAGCGCACCAGCGGATTGAAATAGAGGCGAACCACCCAGCCGCCGGCCGCCTGCTCATCGCCGAGCACGACGTAGAGATCGCCGCGCCAGGCGACGTGGATGGCGGCCTCGGTGGTGGTCTGCTGCGGCGTATCGAAGGTCCGCTTCGACGGCGCCAGTTCGGTCACCGGCGCACCGCCGCGCGTCACCGCCAACAACCCGACCAGCTCCTGGTAGTTGGGCCCTTGCCGTGGCGCCACGCCGCGGAAGGTGAGTTCGTAGCCGGCGATGGTCGTGCGCTCGCCCTCTTTCAGCACCGCCACCTCTTCGGCGCGCCAGGCGGACGTGGCGACGATGCCGATCACGGTCAGACCGATGCCGGCGTGGGCCAGCATGCCGCCGTAGGCGGCCCGCGGCAGGCCGCGGGCCCGGCGGAGCACCTCGCCGCGATCGGCCGCCAACAATTTGACGCGGGTTGCCCATTCTGACACCGCGCCGGCAACGATCCACACTCCCATGGCGATGCCGAACGGCGCCAGCCAGGGTCCTTTCCGAACAAGGGCCAGCGCCAGGACCGCCGCCACGATCGACAGCAACAGCGCCGCGCCCAGGCGTTGGGCGGCGCCCACCAGGTCGCCGCGTTTCCACGCCAGCAGCGGACCGAACGGCATCGCCAGCAACAGCGGCACCATCAGTGGTCCGAACGTCAGATTGAAATAGGGCGGGCCGACGGAGATCTTGGTGCCGGTGATGGCTTCGAGCGCCAAGGGGTAGAGGGTGCCGATGAAGACCGTGGCGCAGGCGGTGGTCAACAGCACGTTGTTGAGGACCAGGCTGCCCTCGCGGCTGATGGGGGCGAACAGCCCGCCCTGGCGCAGCTGCGGGGCGCGCCAGGCGTAAAGGCAGAGCGCGCCGCCGATCAGCACCGTCAGAATGGCGAGAATAAAGACGCCGCGTCTGGGATCGACGGCAAACGCATGCACCGACGTCAGGATGCCCGAGCGCACCAGGAAGGTGCCGATCAGGGACAGCGAGAAGGCCAGGATTGCGAGCAGGATGGTCCACACCTTGAGCGCTTCGCGCTTCTCCATCACCAAGGCCGAGTGCAACAGCGCCGTGGCCGCCAGCCACGGCATGAAGGAGGCGTTTTCGACCGGATCCCAGAACCACCAGCCGCCCCAGCCCAGCTCGTAGTACGCCCACCAGCTGCCGAGCGCGATGCCGATCGTGAGGAAGGCCCAGGCGACGGTGGTCCAGGGACGCGACCAGCGCGCCCAGGTCGCGTCGAGCCGGCCGCCGAGCAGCGCGGCGACGGCGAAGGAAAACGCGACCGAGAAGCCGACGTAGCCCATGTAGAGCATCGGCGGATGGATCACCATGCCCGGGTCCTGCAGCAGGGGGTTCAGGTCCGCGCCCTCGGCGAGCGCCGGCACGTGGCGCGTGAACGGGTTCGACGTGACGAGCATGAAGAGCA